>CAYPVN010000019.1:0-5928 GCA_964414155.1 uncultured Chitinophagales bacterium | reverse complement strand
AATATCCCGCTCCAGCGCGGATTCAACCAGCACATCCCCGGGCTTGAGATCGAACCGGTTCAGAACATCAGATGTGGAGAATTCATGATTGCCATCAGCTTGGATCCTTGCCAGCACGCTTTGACGGCCTTCAGCTATTCCAATGGTAATTTCGATGAAGGAGCTATCCGAAGAATAAGAAACTGCCCTCAACTCAGCCTGGGCATCAAGATAGCCGTAGCTTTGATAAAATTGCAGGACGGCTTGGAGATCCCTATTGACGATTGCCTCCGAGTATGGGAGCGACTGACGGGACGAAAGGAGATCAAGAATCTGGCGATCGGTAAACGCGGTGTTGCCCTGGAGAGTTATTGTCCGAATGATGGCAGAAGGTTGATGGGTACTCCGAACAAGACTCGTCGCACCTCTGGAAGGCGAGGCATCAAAAAGCAGCAGGCTGGCAAGAAGCGCGAGAGTGTAGATACCGGCAGGCATGTGTGAAGTATAGGTAATCACGCGAAGAAGTTCAATAACAAGCCCCATTTGTGTAACCGGGGTTGTTTAAAGAACCGTCAAATCAAGGCAAGTCAATTCTTCGCATGCTGCCACACTTCAGAAATTGGATTGACGAGTCGATAATCACCGAACCCCGTTTGGTCTACAAACACGAATTGCTCATTCAGATCATAATACGCCCACACTTCATACGGTTTGGAGTCTCTATCAAAAGGATGACGATCCACGTTACTTGGCGGACCGAGCACGATGTAAACCATTCCCATATCGGTACGCCACCCTACAGTATAATGTGTGAAATGCTTGTTGGCGTACTCGACTTTTGCGTAGTACTCCTCCATTTTTTCGTTGCGAGGTGTGTTCGGATTCGTGTCTTTTCGTTTCCAGAATTCAATCAGACGCTTCTGTCGTTCCTCCGGAGTTTCCCCATCCTTAATGTACGAGAGCTCACCATCTTTGGCGATGTATTGGATTTGGCTAATCGCTTCATCAATATTCTTGACACTGTTGGGAATCCCCCGCCAACGCATGATGAACGTCCTGCTAGTGGAGGCAAGGCTTGGGAAGCCCGGGTCTTGTTCAGCAACCGGGAATGCCCGTACGTACATTGTGTACTCTCCGATAGGCAGAGTCCAGTGTTCAATTCGCATGAAGATCTGGTTCCTACCTGGTGAGAGTGTGGCAATTTCACCTGACTCGATTCGCTTTTCCTTCTTTTCATCCAAGATATCAACCACAAATCGGACCGAATCGAGATCCTGGTTATTATAGACTTCAAAGAATATATGGAAGGCCTCCGATATCCTACCGAGATTGCGTGAGACAGCTGGGACAACAATCTTCTTCCCGTCTTTCTTGCTAAGTTTTGCAACGAGCATGATATCGCTCAGCCCGAACTGGGATTTCGTATAATCCGTCACCGTAATCTTCCTGGAAAGGCGCCGTGAGTTCTTCGTCTCGATATCCCGTAATGTCGTGACAACGGAATATGAGCCGGGAGATACCTCGAACGATCGCTGTGCCAGACTATAGGCTTGAGATGAAGCTGTTTCTTCAAAAGTTGCGGCTTCAACTTCCTCCGTCCAGAGTTTTTCACTGACAAGATTTTCTGTTGAATCCAGAATGTCGATCGTCATTTCATACGAGGCACGATATGTTCCATCCCTATGTAGGAAACTTAACCGCTCATAAGAAACCTGGACAAACACATCAAGGCGGCTGAGATTGCCGTTATGCGCCGCGAAGCTAATGGCGTCCACAGAATAAGGTTCTGCTTCTTCATCTGTCAATTGAAACGTTTCAAATTGACAGAATGCATCTGTCTGAATTCCAAACATCAGGATCGTCACAAGGATGAACAACGCCGTCTTCTTCATGGCCGCTCTCCAAATAGTCCTGCTATGTACTTGTCTGCCCTTCCATAATGGCGGGCTTCCGTGCAACCAGATCGTACTCATAAGCATCAACAATCTCAACATCACAAAAAGTCCCGACTTTGAGGTGATCCCCGGACTCGATGAACACTTCATTGTCGATTTCGGGTGCATCCCGTTCAGTGCGGCCAACATAAGTAGTGTCTTCGACCCTGTCTATGATAACCTTCTGACGTGTCCCGACGAGCCGGTCATTGCTTGCTTGTGAGATTTCTTTTTGTAATTCCATCACAAAGTCTTTTCTACGTTCCTTTTCCTTCTTAGGAATTGGATCCCCAAGCGGGTACGCGGACGTCCCGTCCTCAAGCGAATAGGTAAACACTCCCAACCTGTCGAACTGCACCTCCTCGATAAACCTGGTCAGATCAGTAAATGCCCTTTCAGTCTCGCTAGGATAACCGACAATCAAGGTTGTTCGGAGCGCTACTCCGGGGATGTTTGTGCGGATCGAATCGATCAGCTCCCTCAGCGCACGTTGCGATATCCCCCGCTGCATCGAGCGCAGGACTTCATCAGCGACATGCTGTACCGGCATATCAATGTACTTGCAGATGTTGGGATGCTGCGCAATGACCTGAAGTACCTCCCGTGGAAACTTCGCAGGATACGCGTACATCAGCCGAACCCAGCGGATACCCTGCACGTCAGCGATTTGTTCGAGCAGGTGCGGCAGCCGACGCTTTCCATCGATATCCAATCCGTAATACGTTGTGTCCTGCCCAATGACCACCACTTCTTGTACGCCCTTGGCGGCAAGCAGTTTCACCTCTGCAACGATCTCCTCTTCGGGTCTACTTACATGTTCCCCTCGCATGATCGGGATTGCGCAGAAGGAGCAGGGATTGTCACACCCCTCAGAGATCTTAAGATATGCGTAGTGTTGAGGGGTCGTTAGTGCGCGCTCACCAAGCAATTCATACTTATACTCAGCACCAAGTTCGGTTACCACATTGTGCATCTCATTGGAACCAAAGAACCTGTCCACCTCGGGTATTTCCTTCACCAGCTCTTCCCGATACCGTTCGGAAAGGCAACCCATGGCGTACACCTTCTTCAATCTGCCTCCCCCCTTGCGTTTGGCTGTTTCGATAATCATGTCAATGGATTCTTGCTTCGCTGCATCGATGAAGCCGCATGTGTTGATAACAGCTACGTCGGCCAACTCGATGGAAGGAGTGACTTCGACGTTGCTCAACTGAAGCTGCGCCATCAAGCGTTCGGAATCGACGACATTCTTGGCGCAACCCATTGTAATAACGTGAACCCTGTGTTTGTCTTGTGTTTTCATTTTCTATTAGAATACGACGAAATCAAGGTAGAGATAAATCAACGGCGAAACAAATATCAGACTGTCGAATCTGTCGAGCATGCCACCATGACCCGGGATAAGCGACGACGAGTCCTTCACTCCTGCATCGCGCTTGAGGAGCGACTCGACCATATCCCCGATCTGACCGAATACCCCCACTATACATCCACAGATAATTGCAGAAGGCATCGTCATATATTCAAGCAGCAGCATCTTTGCAACCACGAATGACGCTACGGCTACCACAAATCCGGCAATTGCGCCCTCCCATGTTTTGTTCGGGCTGACTCTCTCGAATAGCTTATGCTTGCCAAACCCAAGGCCAGCAAAATAGGCCGCTGAGTCACATAGCCAGATCGACGCGAACACCGTTGCTGTAGTTAAACCTCCCCATCGATCAACCGTTGCGACAACATCCTGCGGTACATGTACGCCGATGACATCGAAATATCTATAGACCGGAAAATCTCCCGGAACAAAAAGCTCACGCAACCCAATTAGCGAACCAAGAAACAGCGACACATAACACACACCCAGGATCGTCATGCCAACATTCAACAACGCAGAATCTTTTTTCCTGAATAATTCCACCATCAGAACGAGCGGCACAAAAACCAGCATCACGATTAGCAGGAGCTGTGCCATTGTCGGCAGCGGGATGGCCACGCCTGCCGGCTCAAATGCGGCAAGAACAGCATACTTCAATCTATCAAAAATAAACACCGCATTGATACAAAGCCCGAATACGGTACCTACGACAACATGTGGGTTAATCCCTTTTGCTTTCGCGAGCCCATAGAATTCGAACAGCACAATGCCGGAAATTACCGCGACAAATGAAAAGAAAGGGTATCCTCCCACTATACTCAGCAGAAGGATCAGAGGAATTGCGACGGCCGCAACAAGTATCCGGAGCGTGAGGTTGCTCAAAGGGAGATTTCAGATGGTGTGTTATGCTTCCGGCTGATCTTCGGGGCACTCCTGATCCATTGCGTTCAAATACTGTCTGGCGTCGTCGAGCATCTGCTTCGGGACCATGACTTCCGTTACTGCCAGATCGCCGACGGTTGTATAGTACATCCGGTCGCTCTGCGAGAAAACCATTGTTGGAATGCCTGCACCTTCGAGGTTTGCTTTTATCATTTGTGCCTCGTATTGTGTGCCTGTTGTAAAGGCGACAACCCAATCGGACATCATCTTCACATGCTCGTCATTATCACAAAAGATCCTCCCATACTTCCGAACCGCACATTCGTCGCAAACGAGCTTGCCGCAGAAAACACAGCGGCCAAGTGGCTTTCGATCCGCATGTTTTTCACAGACGGCCTTTGTCGATTGAACACCGACAGACCTATAAACTCCGCAATGCCGGCAGAAGCTCGCCGCCGGGTCAATGAGTTCTTCACACGATTCACACGGTGTCAGATTGCCTTCTGCAAGCGGAGCCTGACAATCAGGACAGACAAGAACTCCCGGGGCGTATTCGTAGCCGCATTCTGTGCAATAGGGCATGGTTTCCTCCTCATCCTTCAGAAGCAAGGGTGGGCTTTGTTCCTTTAACAAAGTAATAAGTTGCAACAAGAAATACCAGCCCGAAGCCGCTATAGTTGACAAACAACTGTGCAGAACTCGGCTCGCCGCCGGGTGCAATGGCTATGAAATCGTCATTCAAATGGAGATACACAGCCAGACATGCAACAAAATTATTGAAGAAATGAGCGAAGATAGCAATGGAGAGGTTGTTCGAACGATAGACAAGAAAACCAAAGTAAATACCGAGGACCGCAAGAGCAACGAACGAGAATGGATTAAGATGATAAAGGCCAAAGATGACTCCCCCGATTACCGCCGCCCGGAAACCGGTTGACGCGCCTTCGAGGTTTCTTTGAATCAGACCGCGGAACAGCATTTCCTCACAGATCGCCGGAGTGAGCGCAACAACAAGTACAACAAAGATGAATTCGGCAGGCGAGTGCGCCGTGATGAGAATCTTGTACATCTCTTCAAAAAGGTTCTTGATTTGACGGACAAACTCTTGCACATCCGCTGGAAGAGGAATCCAATCCTGCAGCATCATGTATCCCTGAAGGACCTGTTGAAGTGCAAAGACCCCTACCCACGATAGCAATACTAGTTGGGCATCCGGGAACTTTATTCGGAAGAAACTCTTGGAATCACCATGCCGCGCCCTCGCGAGGAGGACTGTCGGGACAAGGATTAACAGCAGTTGCCCCACCAATGTCGACCAGCGGACAAGCTGCACGTTCTCTTCGTTCACCTTCGCACTGAACAGAAAGAACGTGATGATGCCGCCGACTATTTGATATGTGAAAAATACAAGAGAGAGTGACAGAATAGCAAAAGGGATCGGAGGCATCCGCCGCAGAAACGAATCCGGGATTTCCGGCAATAGTTGATCCCGCAGTTGGTTCTCTTCCACTATAAGTCCCGTGGTCCTATCATCCATCGAAGAGGGATCGGGTTGAAAACTGGCGGGGTGTTCGCATCGTGGACATTACTTCATTTTCGCTTTGATGACCGCAGCGAGCAGCGGAATCATAATCTCGTGATGACCGGTTACGTAGTACCCGCGGCCGCCATCTTGTGTAGGACGCAGTTGGACGTTCATCGTCGGGCGGTAGTGCATATTCATGTCAAACACGGCCGTGGTAAACCCCTTCGCTTTTGCAC
>CAYPVN010000018.1:15236-19725 GCA_964414155.1 uncultured Chitinophagales bacterium | reverse complement strand
CCGGACAGGAAAGCTGGTGCAGACACATATCGACGCGACATCGTATGCTGAGCTATCCTCAGCTCTTGAGCCGTTTCTCAAACAATAACGTGGAGGGCGAAGGAACGCCGTCTTCTTGAATCTCGCGACTGAATTGTATAACTTTCTTCCCGTCCAATTGTCTTGGACGAGGCTCGTCTCTGTGGGAGACGGCCCGTCCCGATTCGTTGGGACGGGATCCCTCTTTTTAGAGAAAACCAATGAAGAAATCGTTTCGCGACCGGATTAAAGAAGGACCAATCCTCTGCGATGGGGCTATGGGGACGCTTCTCGACCTCTACGAGTATGAAGAGAGGCCGCACGAGATCCAGAACATCAAGAACCCGGATATCGTCCAGCGTATTCATCGGGAATATATCGAAGCCGGATCGGAGATCATCGAAACCAATACCTTCTCCGCGAACCGGTTGCGACTCATGCAATTCCATCTTGAGGATAGGCTTGAGGAGATCAATCTCCGCGGTGTCGAGATTGCCCGCCGGGCTGCCGGGGAAAATGTCTATGTCGCAGGGGCCGTCGGCCCTGTGGGGAAGCTGCTGGAACCTGTTGGCAAGGTGAAGCGCCAACAGGCGCGCGATGCGTTTAAGGAACAAATTGAAATGCTATTGAAAGGCGGCATCGATCTGTTGATGCTCGAGACGTTCGTGAGCGTGCAGGAGCTGGATGAAGCGATTGCAGCAGCGAAGTCACTCACCGACATTCCCATCGTAGCCCAAAAGGCCTTTGCCGAAGACGGCGCGATTCTTGCCGGATCATATCCTATTGAAGTTGTGGAACATATTATAGAGCAGGGCGTTGACATTGTCGGCGCCAACTGCACAGTGGGGCCGCAACGAATGTTCAGCATCATCCGCAGCATGCACAAAGACGGCGTTATCCTTTCCGCGCAGCCCGCTGCAGGAATTCCGACGCTTCTTGACGGCCGCTCGATCTATCACACAACACCCGAATATCTCGGCACGTACGCGAAGGAGCTCGTGGAAGCCGGGGTGACACTCGTCGGCGGATGCTGCGGTTCGACACCGGCTCACATTGCTGCGATGGCGAGGGCGATTCAGGGTCTACGGATCGGCAAACCGGAGATGAAGGCCAAAGCGGTATCGGTCAGCATCAAGGACCGTCCACGGCCCAGTGCGCGCTTTGACAGCCGCTCCAGCTTCGCCAGGAACATTGGCAAGAAGTTCATGACGACGGTCGAGCTTGACATTCCTCGCGGCCTGGATATGTCATCGGTGATTGAAGGGTCGCGCTTTCTCCACCAGCGCGGCATCGATGCAATCAATATTACCGACGGCGCACGCGCTAGGCTGCGTATGAGCTCAATTGCGATCTCTGCCATGATCCAGCGTGATGTCGGCATCGAAGCGATGACGCATATGGCCACCCGCGACCGCAACATGATTGGCGTTCAAGCAGAATTGTTGGGAGCGCATACGTTCGGCTTGCGCAACATCCTCTGCATTACCGGCGACCCGACAAACATCGGCGACTATCCACATGCTACATCGGTTTTCGATATTGATGCGATCGGTTTGATCCGGGCCGTCAAATCCATGAACGAAGGCAGCGACCTGCTCGGCAATTCGATCGGTCAGTCGACGTCGTTCTTTATTGCCTGTGCCGGTAACCCTATCGCGGACGATCTCGACAAGGAGATTGAAAAGTTGGAGAAGAAGGTCGAGGCAGGGACGCAGGTTGTGTTTACCCAGCCGGTCTATGAGATGAAAACACTGGAGCAATTCCTGAAACGCATCGAACATCTTCACATTCCGTTGATGCTTGGCATACTGCCGCTCCGTAGTTCCAAGCATGCCGAGTTCCTGCACAATGAGGTGCCAGGCATGAGAATCCCCGACGAGATCCGCGACCAGATGCGCAATGCAGGAGATCATGGGGCCGCGGTCGGGATTGGGATATCGCGGTCATTCCTGAAGGAAGCGAAATCCATGGTTGCCGGCGCGTACATGCTGCCGCCGTTTCAGAAGTACCATATTGTGGATGAGCTGCTTGAGGTGATTAGATAGGGTAGGTCAAACATACTTGTCTGACCACAATAGACAAACAGGAATGTTTGTTCTACCACCGGATTTACCAAACCTCATTGAGAGTCACAACCGTTTTAGCTATTATCCCTTCAATCCTTCGGCCAATGGACAGTCAAATCAAACCCAATCTCATCGAAATCTGCCACCGCCTGTATGCAAAAGGCTTTGTGACGGCGACGGACGGAAATGTCAGTGCACGGCTGGAGAATGGGAACATTCTGGCCACTCGCTCAAGTATCAACAAGGGGATGGCAACGGAGAATGATCTCGTTGAGGTTACATTGGAAGGTGAGCAGGTTGGAGGATCGGGACGACCTTCGACGGAGTTGGGGATGCATTTTTTTATCTATCAACAACGTCCCGATGTGCGAGCTGTCGTCCACGCGCACCCGACATATGCGACGGGTTTTGCCGCAGCAAGACTGGCTCTTGACAAGTGCGTGTTTCCGGAGGTGATCGTTGGCCTGGGTGCCATTCCGCTCGCGGACTACGCGACACCGTCCACGGAAGAGGTCGCACGGTCCCTCGCGCCTTTTGTTCAATCGAGCGACGCCATTCTCCTGGCTAATCATGGCGTGGTAACATACGGAGTGAACCTTCTTGAGGCGTATTTCAAGATGGAGAAAGTTGAGCATGCTGCGCACATTATGTTTGTTGCTCGCATGTTGGGCGGTGAACATGTGCTCACCGATGAGGATGTGGACAAACTTCGGAAGATCAGTGTGAAGACCTATGGCAAGGATTTCTCAGATAAGGTCGCTTGCGATTCCAGCCAGGACGAAGATACCCAACTCTCTGATGAAGAAGTCCGACAATATGTTGCTCAGAAACTACAAGCACTAGTGATCTCATGATGGCCCATCACTCCACTAATCCATCACTCCATCCCATCGCCGCGCAAGGGTTTCCTCATGTCATCTAAGCTCCGCATCGGGGTCATCTTTGGGGGCCGCTCGGGCGAGCATGAAGTCTCGCTGGTGTCTGCCTCCTCGGTGATTGATGCGCTTGATAAGAACAAATACGAAGTTGTCCCGATCGGCATTACACACGAGGGGAAATGGGTGAGTTCCTCGAATGCTGTTCAGTTGTTGAAGTCCAGGAACGGCCTTGACAGAGAGCCGGAACGCTTCATCGCACCCGAGCCAAACCGACAGGCGCTCATGTCGGCAGATGGTGTCATCCAATCCAACCTCGGTCTCGATGTTGTCTTCCCTCTTGTGCATGGAACGTACGGCGAAGATGGAACGCTGCAAGGTCTGCTCGAGCTGGCAAATATCCCATACGTCGGCGCTGGTGTCCTCGCGTCTTCTGTCGGCATGGATAAGATTGTGCAGAAGCAGCTCTTTGTACAGGCGATGCTGCCGATTCCAAAGTTCGTTTGGTTCCTTTCCGATGAGTGTCGCAAACGGATGAAGGGAGTGGTGAGCGCGGCAGAGAAGAAACTCAGGTATCCCATGTTCGTCAAGCCGGCGAACACCGGCTCAAGCGTCGGCATTACAAAGGCACATGATCGCAAAGAGCTTGTTGAGGGAATTGAGACAGCCGTACAGTACGACAGGAGAGTGATCGTCGAGCAAGGGATTAAGGATGCCCGCGAAATCGAATGCAGCGTGCTTGGCAACGACGACCCCATTGCATCGATACCCGGTGAGGTTGTTCCATCACGTGAGTTCTACGACTATGACGCGAAGTATGTAGACGGCACCTCTCAATCGATCATCCCCTCAGACCTGCCAAAGAAAACGGTGAATGCAGTGCGCAGGATTGCGCTTCAGGCTTATACTATCCTTGATGTCGCAGGAATGGCAAGAGTGGATCTTTTTGTCACCAAAAAGCAACATCGGATCTACTTAAACGAGATCAACACCATCCCCGGCTTCACTTCTATCAGCATGTACCCGAAGCTGTGGGAAGCCTCGGGCATTTCTTTCCCCGATCTGCTCGACAGGCTTATCGTGCTGGCGCTGGATCGGCATAGACAGAAAAATGAGCTCAAGAGGACGTACCAACCAGCGTCGGATTGGTACAAACAATAATAGTTGGGAACGAAGCTAGCCTTGGTTCTATGCTGTGGACGACCAGAGACGCCCGCCTGCCTCATTGAACTTTATTGCGGGCAAGGTCGTCCCCACGACCTCAAGGCGGAGAATTGATGAAGTAATCCAATCTTGCAAAGGCATGAGATTAGTGGTACATTGGAAATGCAATGAACAACCTCTTCTACCGCAAAGACAAAAAAAAGATTGATACTCGGGCGTTCCTGAAAAAACTCCTTCGCAACAAACGCGCGATGCTCGGCGTGATTGTCGGTTTCCCGCTGGCGCTCTACCTGCTGTTCGGCAGCCACGGGATTATCCAGCGGGTGAAATTCCAAAACCAGAAGGAAGAACTTCAGGCAAAGATCC
>CAYPVN010000018.1:7676-15136 GCA_964414155.1 uncultured Chitinophagales bacterium | reverse complement strand
ATTATCCAGCGGGTGAAATTCCAAAACCAGAAGGAAGAACTTCAGGCAAAGATCCGCAACGCGGAAGAGGGGACAAAAGAACTCCAATCGGAATCGAAGGCGCTTGAAGGAGACAAGAAGGCGATCGAAAAAGTTGCACGCGAAAAGTATGGGATGGTACGTGAAGGAGAAACGGTGTATAAGGTCAAGAAAAAGAATTGATGGCGGATTACAGAGAGTCGAAGACGGTCTTCATGTAACATCAACCTATTCGTAATCTGAAATCCGTAATCATCCCATGGATCTTTTCTCATCCACAGCTTCACACAACCCACCATCACACAAAACTCCAGCAGATGCTCCGCTTGCCGAGCGTGTTCGGCCTCGAACACTTGCAGAATTTGTCGGACAGGAACATCTTCTTGGCGCAGGGAAACCGCTTCGAGTCCTGATTGAGAGCGATCAGGTTCCGTCAATGATCCTCTGGGGGCCTCCCGGCAGCGGAAAGACAACCCTCGCGCGCATTGTTGCGCAGTACGCCAGGGCGGACTTTTTTCAACTCAATGCTGTCTCTTCGGGCGTGAAAGATGTGCGTGACGTTCTGGACCGCGCGGAGGCAAACCAGAAGCACCTCGGCAAAAAAACCATCCTCTTCATCGACGAGATCCATCGGTTCAACAAAGCCCAACAGGATGCGCTCTTGCACAGCGTTGAAGACGGCATTATTCGGCTGATTGGCGCGACGACCGAAAACCCGTCATTCGAAGTGATCTCTCCGTTGTTGTCGCGGTCCAGAATCTACGTGCTTGAACCGCTCAACGAGGCGCACCTGAATCAAATACTCGATCACGCGCTGACCACAGATCAGACTCTGCACAAACAATCAATTGTGGTGAATGACAGGGGGTACCTCTTCCTCCTCTCGGGCGGAGATGCCCGGATGATGCTGAATGGACTGGAAACAGCGATCAGTCTGACAAAGCCGGACAAGGCGAAGAATATTATTATAGGAAAGATTCAAATTGAGGAAGCGTTTCAGCGGAAGCACGTCAAATACGACAAGGGAGGGGAAGAACACTACAACCAGATCTCCGCGTTTATCAAGAGTGTACGAGGCAGCGATCCTGATGCCGCAGTCTACTGGCTTGCGCGCATGCTGGAAGGTGGCGAAGACCCAAAATTCATCGCTCGACGGATGATCATCCTCGCGTCTGAAGATATCGGCAATGCCGATCCCCATGCTCTCACACTTGCGACTTCCTGTTTCACTGCTGTCGATTATATCGGCATGCCGGAGGCGCGGATCGTTCTTTCGCAAGCAGCGACCTATCTTGCCTCATGCCCTAAAAGCAACGCTTCCTATGTTGCCATCAACGAAGCGATGAAGGATGTGAAAACATTACCCGACGAGAGCGTCCCTCTGCATTTGCGCAATGCCCCCACAAAGCTGATGGAAAACCTGGGTTACGGGGAGAACTACAAATACAGTCATGAGTACCAATCGCACTTCGTAGAACAACAGTACCTGCCCGACAAGCTCAAGGGCAAGCTCTACTATCGTCCCGCTGACATTGGCGAGGAAAAAAACATCCGTGCCCGGCTGAACGCTTGGTGGAAATCAAGGAAGAGGTAGATGAGGGCCACCGGAAATTACCTATTAGTTGTTAGTCAATGGTCGGAAGTCATAAGTCATTATTGACTCAGTGAGTGTTTCACGGACATATTGCCTCGTTCTCTTCCTCCTCATGCCTCATTTTCTTGCGAGGGACATGTTCGCACAAGCAATTTCCGCAGATACACTCCAGGCCATACTTGCTGACACGCTCGAACCCACAGACACGACGAAGGTCGTACGATCTCCTTCGGGCATTGACTCGGTTGTCACCTACTCTGCAAGCGACTCCATTGTGTATTCGCTGAAGGCGAAGACAATGTACCTTTACGGTAAGGGAGATATCGGGTATAAAGAATTAGGGTTGAAGGCAGAGAACATTGACCTTAACTGGCGCACGTCGATCCTTAATGCCGAAGGGGTCCCCGATCCTGAGGACACGACGGGGAAAAAGTTCCGCGGTTTGCCCGACCTGATTGATGGCGGGGAAAAGTACAAGGGGTCAAAGGTTACATATAATTTCAAGTCGAAAAAAGGGAAGATCGATCTGGGCGAGACGGAGATTGAACGGGGATACTATTACGGGGACGCCATCAAAAAAGTTGACACTGACGTCCTCTATGTCGGGGAAGGCCGCTACACGACCTGCGATTTGGATCATCCACATTATTATTTTGCAAGTCCTGAGATGAAGGTCGTCGTCAAGGACAAGGTTGTGGCACGGCCGGTGTATTTGTACATCTCGGATGTGCCGATCTTCGCGTTGCCGTTCGGCATTTTCCCGAATGAGCGAGGCCGGCGGTCGGGTCTCATCGCGCCCGCATACGGTGAAAGCGCCCAGCGCGGCCGCTACCTGACGCACCTTGGGTATTATTGGGCGATGAGCGACTACATGGATATGAGTCTCCGGGGCGATGGGTATACGAAAGGGAGCTGGGTGTTGTATTCCAACTTCCGGTACGCGCTGCGGTACAACTTCACGGGCGGCATCAGCGGGTCGTACGCGAGAACCGTGGCCGGTGAGCGGGGCGACCCGAATTACAGCAACGAGAAACTGTTTAACGTGCGGCTCAACCACAACCAGGAGTTCAACCCCACCGCTCGCCTCGTTGTTGATTTCACATTCTCCAGCGGCCAGTACTATCAGCGCACAAGTCTTAATTTCAACGATCTCCTCCGACAGAATATCGTATCGAATGCCACGCTGACAAAATCCTGGGAAGGAACACCCAACAGCATGACGCTGAATGTTCGCCGGGACCAAAATCTGCAAACGGGACAGGTCAACGAAGTATTGCCGAGCCTCAGCTTCAGCCGCAGCCAGAGCTTTCCATTTCGCAGTGGCAAACGCACCGCGACGTCAGGTTCGCAAGCCTGGTATGAAATGATTGGCTACACGTACAACGGCCAGTTCACAAACACACGAAGCAAGGTCCCTGTAGGTCAGACAGGCGCCTTCACTCACGACGAGCGACGAGGGGTGAACCATGCGGTTGCACTGAACGCATCACCGAAGGCAGGGTATATCACTGTGACGCCGTTTTTCAACTACACAGAGAAATGGTATGATAAGAGTATCGTGAGAGAATTCAGCCCTGCAGACAATTCAGTGATAACGAGAGATGTCAAAGGGTTCAAAGCGGTCCGGTTCTTCGATCTTGGCGTCTCAGCCGGGACGAAACTATACGGAATTTTCCAGCCCGGGATTTTCGGCATCAAAGGGATACGACACCAGGTGACGCCGAGCCTCTCATACACCTACCAACCGGATTTTTCCAAACCCCACTTCGGGTATTATGGTCGATATATTGATACAACGGGGCGAGAACAGAAGTACAGTTTCTTTGAGAAGGGAATTTTTGGCGGAGCACCTGCCGAGGAGCGGCAAGCAATTTCGTTCCGGATGGGGAATGTCTTCGAGATGAAGACCGCATCGGATGACACATCGGGGCAGGACAACAAATTCACACTTCTCAACCTCGACCTTGGGACCTCGTACAATTTTGCACGTGACAGCTTGAAGTTCGATCCGATAGGAATCAGTTATCGAACCAACATCGGCCAGTGGTTGAACATCGGCGGGAGCAGCAGCTTCAATGTGTACAAGTTCGAGCCTGATCCGGTAAACCCCCTAGTCGGTCGCCGCGTGAACAAGTACTTGTTGAAGGAAGAAGGTCGACTTGCCGAGTTGACAAACTTCACGCTGAGCATTGGGACGAGGTTGAGCGGGGAAAAAAAAGCCACAACAGCAGGGCCGATCAAGTCTCCCGAAGATTCACTCAAAGAGAAACAAAAGAGTGGCTACGTCGGCCTCTACGATACAGAAAGCCCGGATTTCTCGATTCCTTGGAACCTCGACCTGACCTGGAACTTCAGCCAGAGTCAGGAAAACCCCCGCATCAAAGTTCGTAGCTCAAACATTTCCGCCTCACTGGGGTTTAACTTGACCGAATTCTGGAAGATCACCGCAAGGTCAAGCTACGATGTCGTGAGCAAACAGTTCGCGGCGCCTCAGGTTACGGTATACCGTGATCTCCATTGCTGGGAGATGGACTTCAGTTGGGTGCCGACGGGCTTCAACAGATATTTCAAGTTGGAGATTCGTCTCAAGATGCCGCAGCTTCGAGACGTCAAAGTGACGAAGCAATCAAGCGTGAGAGGGCTGTACTAAGCTGACTGCTTCTGTTCGGCGTAGGTGTAGATGGGATCCTTCTTCTTGAGGATTGCGTCTTTCGTGATGGTGCAGCTTGAGACGTTTGTCCGCTCTGGAAGGTTGTACATAATATCGAGCATTCCTTCTTCGATGATCGAACGCAGTGCACGCGCGCCCGTGCCACGTTCGATCGCCTTCTGAACGACGGCATTCAAAGCCGCCTCTTCGAAATTCAGTTCAACGCCTTCCATTCTAAACAGCTTCTTGTACTGCTTGATGATGGCATTCTTGGGTTCGACGAGGATGTTATGGAGTGCATCTTCACCGAGCGAATGCAATGCCGCTATCAACGGCAGGCGTCCGACAAACTCAGGGATCATCCCGAACTTGACAAGATCCTCCGGCTGGACCAGTGAGAGATAATGATCGGCGTGGCTTTCTTTCTTTCCCCGGAGATCGGCCCCGAACCCCATCGGGTTCTGGTTGATACGCCGCGCCACGATCTTCTCAAGCCCTTCAAACGCGCCGCCACAAATGAAGAGGATGTTCCGAGTGTTGATGTTAATGAGACTCTGCTCGGGATGCTTTCGTCCCCCCTTCGGCGGTACACCCGCGTTGGTTCCCTCAAGAATCTTCAGCAGGGCCTGTTGGACACCTTCGCCGGATACATCGCGTGTAATGGACGCGCTGTCGCTCTTGCGGGCGATCTTGTCGATCTCGTCGAGGTAAACGATGCCACGCTCGGCTTTTTCAATATTATATTCCGAATTCTGCAGGAGGTGGACGAGAATTGTTTCCACATCGTCGCCTACATATCCGGCTTCTGTCAGCGTCGTTGCATCGGCAATGGCGAACGGTAGGTCGAGGATCTTCGCAAGGGTTTGAGCGAGCAGTGTTTTTCCTGTTCCAGTCGGACCGATCAGGAGGATGTTGGTTTTTTCAATGTCGACGTCATCGATCTCGTACAGGCGGTCTTTTGCATCGATACGTTTGTAGTGATTGTAGACAGCGACAGCGAGACTCCGCTTCGCCTGTTCCTGTCCGACCACATAATCATCCAAGGCATTCTTGATCTGCACGGGAGTGAGACCCGCCTTAAGACCGCGCTTGGTGGTGAACGCAGCGAGGTTGTTCCGGATAATATCCACGGAACTGGAAACACAGATATCGCAAATGTACACATCCGGCCCGGCGATGATGCTTTGCACCTCTTCAGGGCTGCGGCCGCAGAATGAACAGTGGATCTTCTCGCCCGTACGTGTTTTCTGTGTCATAGAAGCGCCGTCCTCCGATTATTTTTTTGCATCCCGTTGCTTCTTCACAAAGACGTTGTCGACGAGTCCGTATTCCTTCGCCTCTTCGGACGACATGTAACGGTCACGGTCGGTGTCTTTCTCGACCTGTTCGATCGATCGGCCTGAGTGGTGTGCAATGATGCCGTTCAACCGTTTCTTCGTGCGAAGGATTTCTTCTGCCTGGATGCTGATGTCGGATGCTGTTCCCTGCACCCCTCCCCACGGCTGATGAATCATGATGCGTGAGTTGGGAAGCCCCGCACGTTTTCCTTTTGCTCCCGCTGCGAGCAACACTGCCCCCATGCTTGCTGCCATACCGATGCAAATCGTCGACACGTCGGGTCGAATATACTGCATGGTGTCGTAAATGGCAAGGCCGGAGGATACAGAGCCGCCCGGTGAATTGATGTAAAGACTGATGTCCTTTTCCGGGTCCTCCGACTCGAGGAACAACAACTGGGCTATCACGAGGCTCGCGACCGTGTCGTCGATCGGCATCCCGATAAAAACAATCCGCTCCTTCAACAGTCGGGAAAAAATATCGTATGCCCGCTCCCCGCGACCGGTCTGCTCAACTACCATTGGTACTAATTGATTGAAGATTTTGGAATCCATTTCGTTTTTCCTTCTTATGTGTGGCCGCTCAGACATCCTGATTGCCGGTTGCTGCGCGTTCGGTTATCTTTGCGTTGTTTTTGAGGAATGACATGATCTTATCCGAAAGCATCCGGTCAATAGTTGAGCCGGAGTTCCTGTAATATTCCAGGAGGCGCTCCTTGGCAATGCCGATTTGAGTTGCCTCTGCAGCTGCACGGGCTTCAAGCTCTTCGTCGGTGACCTTCAGGCCCTCTTCTTCCGCAATTCGCTCCTTCAGCAGCATCCACTTTGCCTGCCAGGTCGCGAGCTCGCGACTCTCCTCCCGGAATTTTGCCTCGTCAAAATCAGGCGGCAGCTTCTTATCCTTCGAACGGCCCTTGATGTCTTCGACGAATGCATCCAGGAAGGTGTTCACAAGTGATTCGGGAATCGGAAAGTCATGCTGCTGTACCAGTTGCTGTGCGATCCCATCTGAGACGGCCCGGTCGGCCTTTTCCTCCCAGTACTTCGCCATGTCGAGGCGGAGGTTTTTCAAAAACTCCTCGCTCGTTGTCACCTTGTTGCGGGTAACGCTCTTTACAAGAGCATCATCGAATGGCGGGAGGTTGACTTTTTCGATCTTCGTAACGGCGATGGCAATGTGCATGGTATGCGCATGATCACCATGCTTCGATTCGAGCGTTGCCTTGTACACGCCGCCCACTTCTGCGCTGACAAGAGCGTTGCGTATCTCCGGGGCCAGTGTTTCATCGGATAAGTAGAAACGGGCGTTCGGGGTTTTCTTCCCAATGAGAGGTGTTCCCGCCGTATCCAATTCCTGCACATCACCGATGACAACATGTTCGTTGTCGGTAACGGCGGCGGCTTCGGTGGTGGTGCTGTTGATGCGTCTGATGTGGTCGATTTCCTTCTGGATCTCCGCTTCGGTGACCGTGTGAATCGGCCTTTCAACTGCAAGATCGGTGTATTTCTTGAGCTTGATTTCCGGCTTGACCTCGTACTTTATCTTGAACCGGAAATGGTCCCCCCGTTTGAAATCCATATCTGTGAGTGATGGCTGCCCGATTGGCTGGATTTTTCGTTCGGTCATGGCAACTCGATAAAACTCGCTTGCCACGGTATCAAGAGAATCTTGCTCGATTGCCTCGCCGTAGATCTTTTTCACCATTGCCATCGGGACCTTTCCCTTGCGGAAACCCTTGATTTCCACCTTGGGACGGTACTTCTCGTACGCTTTGTCGAAATGCGGCTGAAGTTCCTCTTTCGTTACCAGGATCTCTGCTTCGTATTCGATTTCGGAGAGTGAATTGATGCTGACTTCCAT
>CAYPVN010000018.1:0-7576 GCA_964414155.1 uncultured Chitinophagales bacterium | reverse complement strand
CAGTTCCGCCATCTACCCTATTTATTTTCGTCAACAGAATTTTAACCCCTCAGCGTGTGGAGACGGGCAGGTCTGCCCTGCCTGCCTCTGAGAATTACATAAGGCGGGCGGGCAGCTCCGCCACGTGCCCATGAGGTCGGTGCATCGACAATTTGCGGGACGCGTCTGTTCTGCCTATTGGCAGACAGGCAATTCCGACATCCACATGCCCGAGAAACATCAGGTTGGAAATCAAGATACGAAATTGAGGGGGGAAGTTCAAGAACGGATAGCGCGATGACAGGTGGGATGTCAACTACACATTTCCAATGGGAAGGAACATCCTGATCGTAGTGCCCTTGTTCTGTTCCGATTCGATCTCGAGACTTCCTTTGTGGTCATCAATGATCTTCTTGACGATGGCGAGGCCAAGACCTGTTCCCTGTTTCTTTCCATGTGTAAAGAATGGCTCAAACACGCGTGCGCGGATCTCCTCCGACATCCCAACACCTGTATCGGCAAAATCTATTTGGAGTTGCCCGTCATTCCGCCGTGTGGCGACTGTAAGGGTTCCGCCTTCCACCATGGCGTCGGCTGCATTGCCTGCCAGATTGTAGAACACGCGTATCATTTTTTCGCCGTCGATCAAGCAGGGCCCCTTATAATCAAACCTGCGTACAAGAGTGATCTTCTTTCTCCAGAGGTCCTGTTCGATGGATTTGAGGGCGGCCTCAAGCACGTCCTCGATTGACTCGATTTCCCGTTTCATTGCGCTGATGCCGCGTGAGAAGTCGAGGATCTCCTGCGTCATTTTCACAAAGCGATCGATCTGGCGGATGATCTCGTCCGCCATGTTCCCGGCTTCTTCGTTCCCCGATTTGCGCTTGATAACCTGCGCATATATGCGGAGTGTCCCCATCGGGTTCTTGATGTCGTGGATGATGCTGTTTGCCATTCTTCCCACTGCCGAGAGCCGCTCCGTTTGAACCATCTCCTGCGCGAGGCGCGCATTCTCCACTGCAATTGCAGCGTGAACGGAAAGCGCATCGATGAACGCCTCATCATCTTTTGTAAAGGAGCCGTGGTCCTTATTGAGCAACTGAAAGACGCCGACAATTTTTCCCTCTTTATCCCGCATCGGCATGCACAGAACATTGCGGGTCTTATACCCGCTTCGCTTATCGATTTCAGGGTTGAAACGCGGATCGCTGTATGCATCTGCAATGTTGACCGTCTCGCCGGTCTTTCCAACATAGCCCGCCAGTCCTTTTCCAATCGGGAGCCGGATCTCCACCATATTTTTCCCCTTGGCGACTTTCGACCAAAGTTCTCCCGTTGCATCATCAACGAGGTAAAGAGTTCCGCGGTCTGCTTTGATGCTCTGCATGGCAGCCTCAAGAATCAGGCGAAGGAGCTTGTCAATTTCGATGGTCGAGTTCACAACTTTGCTTGCCTCGACCAGCATATTCAGCCTGTTCAATTTCACCCGGGACGTAACAGCATGGCGTTCAAGTTCCCGCACAAAAGCCTGATCAATTGCCCGCAGCCGGAAAGCCAGGTTCTTCAACAGATTGAACGTGAACGCGTCGGTTTCCTTTATTAGACTTCGGAAATATGCGCCGTCGATGGTGACGATGATGCTATTCTCTATGGCTTCTGCCCGTGCCGAGCGAGACAGTCCGTCAATAATAGAGAGATCGCCAAAGAAATTCCCCGCATGCAGCACGCTCAGCACCGACTCGATGCCGTATTTTCCGTACTTCTTGATCCGGACCGCGCCAGTCGCAATGAGGTAGAGATTTCTCCCCATGGTTGACTCATCGAAGATCAGATCGCCTGCTTTGTACTGATGGCCAACAAGTTTTCTGGCGACGGATCTGAAGGTTTTGGCGTCGACGTTTGTGAAGAGAGTGTTGTTGCGAACGTGTTCCAGCAAAGTGCTGGAAAGTGGAATACGTTTCGGGCGGTGGGTCTGTGTTTTGGCTTTCTTCTTCATACGGGAGTTTCTCTTGTGAACCAGGGGGCGTTCCCCCGAGAAACGCACCCCGGTACATCATAATCGTGAAATCTCGTGGTATGATAGCCAAATCACCTTCGAGAATCAAGAGGAACAGAGTATGCTGTTAATGGAGAACGAAGAATGTTTCGGCGTTGGATTTTATCTGTTTACTTGGTATATTTTCGTCACAGGGTACTCTCAGTAAATTACTTGACACACCTTCTTGCCTACCGCACCCTTTAGAATTCAACAGAAAGAAAGGAACACTCATCATGCAGCTTGAACGAATTCAAGAAGCTCTCCGCGAGCGCAAGCTCGGCGGTTGGCTATTTTGCGATTTTCATAACCGTGATCATCTTGCCTATCGCGTTCTCGGCCTTGATTCGACGAAGCTGACATCGCGGCGCTGGTTCTATTTCATTCCTGCGAAAGGGGAGCCGAGGAAACTCGCCCACAGCGTTGAGAAAGGCAAACTGGATTCTCTGCCCGGCAGCAAGCAAGTATACCTTCCGTGGGAGCAGCTTCACTCCTCCCTCAAGAAAATGCTGGGCAGTCCGAAGAAGATCGCCATGCAATACTCCCCGATGAACAACATCCCCTACGTCTCAATGGTGGACGCAGGGATTGTTGAGCTTGTGAAAAGCTTCGGACACAAGATTGTCTCGTCAGCCGATCTTGTGCAGATGTTTGAAGCAGTCATCGGGGAAGAGGGCTACCAGCTGCACAAAGAGGCGGGTGTCCTGATTGATGGAATCCGCGCCGAAGCGTTTCGGCAGGTACACAATGCGGCGGCAACCAAAAACGGAATGACCGAGCATGATGTCCAGCAGTTTATCATGCGCCGATTCAAGGAGAGCGGTCTTACGACAATTGATCCGCCGATCGTCGGGGCAAACGATCACCCGGCCGATCCACACTTTGAGTCTACACCTGAAAACGCACGCACATTCAAGCGCGGCGATACCGTGCTCATCGACCTCTGGGCAAAGAAGGACGTCCCCGGCGGGATTTACTACGATATCACCTGGGTTGGTTTCATCGGTGAGACCCCTTCCCCAAAATATGCTGAAATTTTTGATGTCGCCAAGCGGGCACGTAATGCAGCGATTGATTTTGCGAAGGACAAGTTCGCTGCCGGGAAAGTGTGTAACGGTTGGCAGGTCGACGATGCCTGCCGCGCGGTTGTGAAGAAAGCGGGGTATGCCAAGTACTTTGTGCACAGAACTGGTCACTCCATTGGTGAGGAGGTGCACGGCAACGGGGTGAATATCGACAACCTTGAAACGAAGGATGAGCGCCAGCTTGTGCCGGGCTGCCTCTTTTCTATTGAGCCGGGGATCTACCTCGAAGGTCAAATGGCCGTCCGTACAGAGGTTAATATGTTCATCCGTCATGATGGTGTGCCCGAAGTAACAGGAGAGATACAACAGGAGCTTGTTCAAATTTGACCGCAGCACATTGCTGAACCAGCCATTCAACCTCAACTACTTTAGGAGCCATTGTGAGTCTCTCCGAACGGATTCAGGAAATAAAGACAGGATTTCATCCAACCTTCTGGGTGGCCAATGTCCTTGAGTTGTTTGAGCGCTTCGCATTCTACGGAACAAAAGCAGTCCTTGCCGTCTATCTGGCCAACAAGGTGGGGCTTGGTGTTGAGTCTGCAGGATATCTTGTCGGCCTTTTCTCCGGGCTCATTTTCTCTCTTCCGATCCTGGCCGGGGTGTTTGTTGATAGATTTGGTTTCAAGAAATCGCTGATTGCGTGCTTCCTTCTCTTCTTCACCGGATATTTTCTCATCGGTGTCGCAGGACTTGAATTTGGGCACGGACTGGTGGAGGCGGTTGGCAAGTTTGCCTACGTCGCGATTGTTCTTGTGTTAACGGCGGTCGGCGGGTCGTTAATAAAGCCATGCATTGTGGGCACCGTGGCGAAGACTTCCCGTCCGGGTGTCAAGTCTATTGGATTCTCAATCTATTATACGCTCGTCAACCTTGGTGGGGCAATCGGGCCGATCCTCGCGCTCTCTGTCCGGCAGTCATTCGGTATCGAGTACGTGTTGGTCATGTCGTCGCTGACCTCCCTGGTGCTTGCCTTCGGCACGATGGCATTCTTCAAGGAGCCAGAGGAGACGGGGGAGGCGCGGGAGTTCAAGACGTTCGGCAAGGTGTTTTCCGATATGTTGCTGGTCTTCCGTAACGCGCGGTTTGTCAGCTTCCTGGTAATTTTCTCGGGCTTCTGGATCATGTTCTGGCAGATATTCTATTCGTTTCCCTTTTATGTGATTGAAGTGTTGAAGTTCGAGAAGTTCGAACTGCTGGAGACGGTCGACGCGTGGACCATTATCATCGTCAGTGTCCCTATCACCGCGATCGTCAAGCGGTGGAGTCCTATCACTGGAATGTCGATCGGATTTACCATCGCGAGCTGTTCATGGTTGTTGATTGCCTCGTCGCAGACGATTCCCGTGGCGATCATGGCGATGGCGCTCTTTGGAATTGGTGAAGCGACGCAGGCCCCCCGTTTCTATGAATACGTCAGCGACCTTGCCCCGAAAGATCAGGTGGGAACGTTCATGGGGTTTGCATTCCTTCCGGTGGCCATTGGCTCATTCGTGGCAGGGCCTCTCTCCGGCTGGCTTGTCCAAACATACCTGCGCGATACAATGGACCCGGCGATGATGTGGTACATACTCGCAGCCATCGGCTTTGGCTCCACGATTCTGATGATCTTATACAACTTGCTTTTTTCGAAGCCTGCGCGAACTAGAAACGCTTAGGGCAAGCTATCAGTTCATGACGCCCTGAGTTGAAACGGTCGTTACCCTGGAATATTGAATTCGGTCCTCCTCCTCAGTTCGCTGTTGTCAAGAAAGCTGCCCTGCAAAACCTCACCTCGGCGAAGAGGTTGCTCCTCCTGAAGAAAGGCTCACACTATTGAGGTTCGCTTGTCGTTCCTGAGAGCCGGGCTTGTTGCGTGGATCTCGTTTCTGTTCATGATCTGGCGGGGCTTGACAATGAGTTAGAAATGTCTAAATTGTCATTTAGGTATATCTAATTTATGAATCAAGGCCGTACGCCATTCACAGCCGCAGCGCATGAAAAACATCAGCACGGAAGACTACGTTAAGGCCATCTACAAGTTGGAAGGCGAGGGGAAGAGAGTCACCACATCTGCGCTCGCCGCTCAACTTCAACTGGCCGATCCATCCATCACCGACATGGTAAAGAAGCTTTCGGACAAGGGGCTTCTGAACTACGCCCCTTATCAGGGAGTCGGATTGACGGCGAAGGGGAGACGGATGGCGATGCAAATTGTTCGTCGCCACAGATTGTGGGAGATGTTCCTTGTGAAGTTTCTTGGGTTCTCCTGGGATCAAGTGCATGATGAAGCCGAGCGGCTGGAACACGTGACATCGGATGAATTAGAGAAGCACCTCGATGAAGTTCTTGGATTTCCCGGCGCAGATCCGCACGGCGATCCGATCCCGACAACCGATGGTGACCTTGATCGCACCGTGTATCGTGCACTCACAGACTTTGAACCGGGTTCTGCGGTGCGCATCCATCGCGTGAGCGATGATAACCCCGAAATTCTCCAGCACGCCGCAAGAATAGGTCTCGCCCTGAACGCCCGGCTCGTCGTGAAAGAGAAAAAGAGCTTCGACGGCTCGATGGTGGTGAAGGTCGGTTCAAAAGAACAATTCATCAGCCGTCAAGTGGCACAGTCAATCTTTGTTCAACCAGTCTGAATTTGATTTGAGAAAAGGCAACGTATGCGATTGAGTGACGGAGCATCAACCGTATCATTATCGGAGGTCTATCGTTCTGTGTCGATTCCTGAAAACCTGGGCCTTTTCAAACGACTATTTGCGTTTGCGGGACCGGCATACCTCGTCAGTGTCGGCTACATGGACCCCGGCAACTGGGCAACGGATCTGGAGGGCGGCGCCCGGTTCGGCTATCATTTGATCTGGGTGCTGCTCATGTCGAACCTCATGGCAGTGCTACTGCAAACGCTATCTGCGCGCATGGGGATTGTTGCCGGTCGGGATCTCGCGCAAGCGTGCCGAGAAAACTATCCGAGACCGGTTGGGTTGGTCCTCTGGATACTGTGCGAAGTCGCCATCGCTGCGTGTGACCTTGCCGAAGTGCTTGGTACTGCGATCGGACTCAACCTCTTGTTCAAAGTACCGCTCCTGTATGGGGTCATCATTACGGGCTTTGATACGATGCTGTTCCTGGTCATACAGCATTACGGCATCCGGAAGATGGAAGCATTTATCCTGATGTTGGTAACAACCATCGGTGTTTGTTTCGGCATCGAGGTGTTCCTTTCCCATCCTGTTTGGACGGATGTTGTGAACGGGTTCGTTCCCCGCCTGAGCGGCGAGAGTTTGTATGTCGCGATCGGCATCCTTGGCGCGACCGTCATGCCGCATAACCTTTATCTGCACTCTGCGCTTGTCCAGACTCGTGATGTAGGGCAGACAGAGGAAGGGAAACGTCGTGCATGCAGGTATAACCTTGTTGACACCGCAGTGGCTTTGAACGCCGCCTTCTTCGTGAACGCCGCGATACTCATCGTGTCAGCGGCAGTCTTCTTTAAGAATGGGGTCATCGTTACAGAGATTCAGCAGGCACACGAGCTCCTCACACCTTTGTTGGGGACGACACTTGCGAGCACGGTGTTCGCAATAGCCTTGATCGCCGCGGGACAAAGCTCAACGCTCACAGGCACACTCGCCGGTCAGATCGTGATGGAAGGATTCCTCCAGATCAGAATCCGGCCGGTGCTTCGTCGACTGCTTACTCGGCTCATTGCAATAATTCCCGCCGTCCTTGTCATTTCGCTTCAAGGGGAAGAAGGCTCGTATGGTTTGCTTATTTTGAGCCAGGTGATTTTGAGCTTGCAGCTCCCCTTTGCGGTCATCCCGCTGATTCAATTCACAAACGATAAAGCAAAGATGGGCGGCTTTGCAAACACAGCGTGGGTGAAGGTTCTTGCATGGACTGCCGCGGCGATTATTATCGGCCTGAATGCGAAGCTGGTTGTTGACACATTGGGCGAGTGGATCGCTGGAGCAGGGAGCGACGCGGTCTGGCTGTGGACGACGGTGGTGCCCATCGCGGTCGGATGCGGAATTTTTCTGCTCTACATTTCCATTCCCAAATCCTGGCGCAGGCGTCGCAAACCAACGCCTCCTACCGTTCCTACGCTGGATATTACACTGCAAAAGTATGTAAAGATTGGTGTGGCGATCGATTATGGTCCGAAGGATGAAAAGGTTCTCTCCCATGCACAGACACTTGCGAGACTGCATGGAGCAACGATGTACCTGTTCCACGTTGTTGAGGGTGTCAGCGGACAACTGTATGGAACGCAGGCGTATGACGATGAGGCGCGGCAAGACAAAGAACATCTCGACGGCATCGTGCGGCAATTGCGCAACTCCGGCATTGATGTACAGGCGTTCCTTGGCTTCGGTCGTGTGCCGAGCCAACTCATACGGCTCGCAAAAGACACGGGCATCGACCTGCTGGTAATGGGGGGACACGGACATCGTGGGATCAAAGATATTTTCTTCGGCGCCTCGATTTC
>CAYPVN010000017.1:17834-20879 GCA_964414155.1 uncultured Chitinophagales bacterium | reverse complement strand
GGGCCACCGCCGGGAGGGGCTCCGGCTTGGGTGGTCTGCTGATACATTTGCGTGGAGGCTTCGTTCCAGGCTTCGTTCAAGGTATCAATCGCTGTTTTTATGTTCGCAATGATGTTGCTCTTGATTGCCTCCTTGAGTTTCTCGTTGGCGGATTCCACCTTGCCTTTTGCGTCACCACTCAGTTTCTCGCCAAACTCCTTCAACTGCTTATCGGTTTGGAAAACGAGGCTGTCTGCCTGGTTTTTGAGGTCGACCTCTTCCTTCTTCTTCTTATCCTCGGAAGTATGCGCTTGGGCGTCCTTCTTCATCTTCTCGACCTCCTCCTTGCTCAGACCGCTGGAAGAGGTGATACGAATCGACTGCTCCTTGTTCGTCCCCTTATCCTTTGCTGAGACATGTAGGAGCCCGTTCGCATCGATATCGAACGTCACCTCGACCTGCGGAACGCCTCGCGGAGCCGGTGGTATGCCGTCGAGATGGAATCGTCCCAGCGTGCGGTTATCCGTCGCCATCGGGCGCTCACCTTGCAGCACATGGATCTCAACCGAAGGCTGGCTGTCTGAAGCCGTCGAGAAGATCTCGCTCTTTTTTGTCGGGATGGTTGTGTTGGAATCGATCAGCTTTGTCATCACGCCGCCGAGTGTCTCGATACCAAGGGAAAGCGGCGTAACATCGAGGAGCAGTACATCCGTGACATCACCGGCAAGCACGCCACCCTGAATTGCTGCACCGACCGCCACAACCTCATCAGGATTGACACCCTTGTGCGGCTCACGACCAAACATTTCCTTGACGAGCTGCTGCACCTTCGGCACGCGCGTCATCCCACCAACGAGGATAACCTCATCGATCTGGTTCGGCGACAACCCGGCATCCTTTAATGCCCGCTCAGTCGGTCCGAATGTCCTTTGAATCAAATCATCCACAAGTTGCTCGAACTTGGCACGGGTCAGCGTCATGTTCAAATGCTTAGGACCATCGGCAGTCGCCGTAACGAATGGCAGGTTGATTTCAGTTTGCATGAGTTGCGAGAGCTCCATCTTCGCCTTCTCCGCCGCCTCTCGCAATCGCTGAAGCGCCATCGGATCCTTGCGGAGGTCGAGACCTTCCTGTTTCTTGAACTCTTCGGCAATGTAGTCCAATACCCGCTGGTCAAAATTATCGCCGCCGAGATGAGTGTCGCCATTTGTGGCTTTTACTTCAAACACGCCGCCGCCCAATTCAAGGATCGAAATGTCGAACGTGCCACCGCCGAGATCGTAGATCGCAACCTTCGAGTCCTTGTGCTTCTTGTCCAGGCCGTAGGCAAGAGCAGCTGCTGTCGGCTCATTGATAATGCGCTTCACCGTCAACCCGGCTATTTCACCGGCTTCCTTGGTTGCCTGGCGCTGAGCGTCATTGAAGTAGGCCGGCACAGTAATAACAGCCTCGGTCACTTTCTGCCCGAGGTAATCTTCTGCAGTCTGCCTCATTTTCTGAAGGATCATTGCACTAATCTCGGGGGGAGAGTAAACCCTATCCCCGACCTCCACTCGCGCCGTGTTGTTATCGCCCTTGATCACCTTGTAAGGTACGAGCTTCATTTCCTCATTCACTTCATTATAAAAACGACCCATGAAGCGCTTGATGGAGAAGACCGTGTTCTGGGAATTTGTCACCGCCTGCCGCTTAGCAGCCTGGCCCACCAATCTCTCCCCATTCTTTGCAAAGCCCACCACAGATGGCGTGGTTCTGTTCCCCTCTGCGTTGGCAATGACGACCGGGTCATTCCCCTCCATGACTGAAACGACAGAGTTGGTCGTTCCCAAATCTATTCCTATGATCTTACCCATGAGCGTCTAACTCCTTTCAAACTGAATCTTTTTTCTTCTCCTTGGAGAGTACTGCTTCAAAGAGGTTTTTAGTGGAATTCTATGTCTCGATATAGTACAACCCACGTGCCAGAAAGGTCGATGCGAATAGGCGCTCCAACCGATGGGAATTCAAGGAGTTAGAATTCGGTGCTGACGGCGATATGAGGTTTGGTTTGATGGTCGTGTCAGCGTGGCATGGAAACAAGAAACATTGGCAAGAAACTCGGAATATCTGTCATAAAGGGTGAAAGCCCTGGCAACAAGAATCTCTTCTTGACTTTAGCATCTCATTTGGCTAATATCAACGTGGTCGTTTCACCAGACCTGTCCCCCAATGCCCAACGTAACAAACCTCAACCAACTATCACCGACCGCTGTCGCACTTCCGATTCCGGAGCGGCACTCCGTTTTCCTCCACCACATAGGGAGGTAGCATCATGTATACCGAAAAAGCCCTGCGGAAGGGTTTGCGCACCCGTGTCTTTGGAAATAAGATTTACACATTCGATACCATTGATTCAACGAACAACTGTGCCAAGGCTGTTGCAGGCTGCGGGGCTGAAGAGGGAACTGTCGTCATTGCCGAGAAACAGACCGCAGGCCGGGGACGACTTGGACGCTTGTGGCAGGCAAATCCAAATGAGAACCTCACCTTCTCAATCGTGCTTCGACCCAAACTCTCTGCAGAGGCAGTGAACCTTATCCCGTTGTATGTTGCTGTGGGTGTGGCCCGAGCAGTTGAGCGTGTGACGCGGATTTCCGTGGACTGCAAATGGCCGAATGACCTTTTGGTGAACGGGAAAAAATTCGCCGGGATATTGATTGAGGGATCGTTCAAGCAAAACACCGTCGAGTCTGTCATTGTCGGGATCGGGATCAACGTCAACCAGCAGAGCTTCCCGCCGGACTTGCAAAACAAAGCGACGTCCTTACGATTGGAAACCAACAAGAAAATCGATCGCCGGGCGCTTTTGTCCGAGACGCTTGCTTCTCTCGAGGAACTCTACAAGACCATCAACTCCAATGAAATTCAATCCATCATCGCGCTCTGGCTTTCTCGCTCCACCATGATCAATAAACCGATTTCCGTTTCACAGCAGGGCAACGTCATCTCCGGTATCGTGAAGGGCCTCAGCAAAGAAGGGGCGCTTGTACTCCAGTCCAACGGGACTGAAAAGAAGCTCTTTGCCGG
>CAYPVN010000017.1:12091-17734 GCA_964414155.1 uncultured Chitinophagales bacterium | reverse complement strand
AAGAAGGGGCGCTTGTACTCCAGTCCAACGGGACTGAAAAGAAGCTCTTTGCCGGCGACGTTACCATCGTGGGGACGTAACCTTCCGCTTTTCTTCTCACTTCATCGCTGACAACATATTCCATTTGTGAACTATGCTTCTTGCAGTGGACATTGGGAATACCCACACCGTTTTGGGGATTTTCCGCAACGATCAACTTATTACTGAGTGGCGGATCGTGAGTGCTCAGGAGCACTCTGCAGATGAAATCCGGAAAACCCTCGAAAAGCAGTTCAGAGGTGCAGGGATTTCTGTCTCAGAACTTGATGGCGTCGGAATTTCGTCCGTCGTCCCCAACCTAACAGGTATTTTCGAATCGGTGGCGCGCAAGTATCTGAACGTTGAACCGGTTACGATAGATGCCTCGCTGGATCTCGGTTTCAAGGTCCATTACAAAGATCCGATGACCGTTGGAGCCGACAGGCTCTGCAATGCGGTCGCTGGCTACAGGAAATATGGCGGCCCACTCATCATCATCGACTTCGGTACAGCGACCACCTATGATGTCGTGTCTTCGGAAGGAGATTTTCTTGGAGGGGCGATTGCGCTCGGATTGCAATCAGCCGCCGAGGCATTGAGCGCTCGCACAGCGAAGCTGCCGAATGTGGATCTCCTATTCCCGGACTCCGCCATTGGTCGAGACACCATCGCAGGCATTCAAGCAGGTGTTATGATGGGTATGGTTGATTCTGTAGAGGGTATGATTCGCCGAATACGAAACGAAATCGGCCAGCAGGCGAAAGTCATTGCAACCGGAGGACTTGCATCCACTATCTCAAAGCAGACGAAGATGATTGAGGCGTGTGAGCCTTCACTGGTGCTGGAGGGAGTACAACTGATTCATGAGCGAGTAAAGAGGAAGTAGCTTCGAACTCCCGCCTAAACGCACGAAACCCCGGCATCCATCGGGGTTTTCCTATTTGATGAACGAATCTGAATCCGGATCTTGACTTACGGCGCCACCAATATCCTCACAGATGCCTGGGCAAGCTCAACTAGGGGTGTAAAGTAGAGACCCAATAAAATGGTCGGAACAAGAAGGAGGAGAACAATGGCAGTTTGCTGCCTGGGAAACGTTATCGGACTGGTATGTTCGGCGTCGCAGATGTACATGTTGCGGAAGACGCGAACGTAGTAGTACAGCGCTACCACACTGTTGAGCGCGCCAACGATAGCCAGCCAAATCCACCCGCTATTAATCAGTGCAGCAAAAAGGTACAGCTTGCCGATAAATCCCGCTGTTGGCGGCAAGCCCGTCAGTGAGATCAAGAAGATTGCCAACGCAACGGAAACGAACGGCGCCCTCGACGCCAATCCCTTGTAATCCTCGATGTCCTCGCTGCCAGTCTTGTTCGCCACAAGCATGACGACGTAGAACGCACCTAAGTTCATAAACATGTAGACGATAAAGTAGACGAGGATCGCGGCAAGCCCTTCGTTGTTCAATACCACGACACCGGTCAGCATGTAGCCAGCGTGCGCAATGCTCGAATAGGCAAGCAGTCGCTTGAGATTGTTCTGCCAGATCGCAACGAGGTTCCCGAGCGTCATCGTGAGAACTGAGATCACGGCGATGATTTGATACCATTCAAACCCCTCGAACGTTGCCCAACCGCCGTGAGGCAGGGAAACCACGCTCGAATCGATGAACGTCACCTTGAAAAACCGGATCATCATCGCGAAACCGCCGGCCTTTGATGCTACGGAGAGGAATGCAGTGATTGTAATCGGCGCACCTTCGTACACGTCCGGCGTCCAGAAGTGAAACGGCACTGCCGAGATTTTGTAGCCGAATCCCGCGATGGTCAACACGCCTGCAATCAGGAGGGCAACGAGATTGATGTTCCCGTGCGCGAGAACTTGATTGATTGCGTAGATGTCGAGCGAGCCGGTCAATCCATACACAATCGAAATTCCGTAGAGCATGAGCCCTGACGACAAGGCACCGTAGATCACATACTTCAGCGAAGCCTCGCTCGAATCGGGGGCTTCCTTTGTGTATCCTGAGAGGATGTACGACGTGATTGATGATAGTTCGATAGCAAGATACATCATCAGCAGATTGCTTGCGCCTGCCATAAGCACCATGCCGAGCGTCAGCGCGACGAGCAGCGAATAGTATTCTCCCAGCTTCCGGCCGGGCGAATTGAGCTCGGCCAATCCAAGTGAAAACATCACAATCAGGATGGCCGACAATATGATGATGAGCTTGAAGAGGAACGCAAACGAATCTACAGCGATCATATTGCTGAAGATCGATGCCTCAATCCCCGATTGGGCAAGCACTTCAATCCCCGTAACAACAAATCCCACCATGACAATTGCGGCAACAACCGCGGGCGAGCGTCGGAAGATCAAGTCGGCAAGGATGGCAATCAGCAACGTTGCCGTCAGAACGACCTCGGGGTAGAAAAGATGAAGATCGTTGAGGATTTGTTCTGCCATGTTCAAGTGTGATCGATTAGCGGATGGTGCTCATATTTTAGAGATTTCAATAATCAAGAACCAAACGACAAACAAATTCCAATCTCCAAATTCCAACCCCTCGTTCTGGATTCTCTGAATTCATTGAGTATTGGGACTTGTTTGGGACTTGTGATATTGTCATTTGAGATGTCTTAATTTAGTCCCATCATTGTTGCGCTGCCGGCATGTTGGAGCAATTCGGCAAGATAATTCACGGACGAGTTCATCAGGTCAAGCACCGGCGACGGATAAATTCCAAGAAAAATAATGATGACCGCTAATGGGGCGAGCATCACCATCTCCCTTCCATCCATATCGGTCAGATTCTTCCATTTGTCGGGGAGAGTGCCAAGAAACACCCGTTGCAATACCCAGAGCATGTAGCCAGCCGTGAGCACGATGGTGATTGCACCGATGATCGTCAGCCAGCGGAAGGTCTGAAACGCTCCGAGCAACGAGAATGCTTCGCTGATGAACCCGCTGAGACCGGGCAAACCAAGTGCGGCAAAGAACGCAACGGTCATGACACCGGCGAACTTCGGCATCTGATTCATCAGCCCGCCGAAATCATCGAGGCCACGCGTATGCGCGCGATCGTAGATGACACCGACGATAAGGAAGAGCATCGCGGTGATCGTGCCATGGTTGAACATCTGGAACACCGCGCCTGTCATACCCTGTGTGTTCATCGATGCCATGCCAAGCACAACCACACCCATATGGCTGATGCTGGAATACGCAATCAGTTTCTTGAAGTCCGTCTGCGCCATGGCGACCAGAGCTCCGTACACCATACTGATAACACCAAGGAGCGCCAATTCCCATGCGTAGTGAATCATCGCGTCGGGGAAAATCGGGAAGCTGATGCGCAACATGCCATAGGCGCCCATCTTCAGAAGAACGCCCGCAAGGATGACGCTGATCGGCGTCGGCGCTTCTACGTGTGCATCGGGCAGCCATGTGTGGAACGGGAAGAGCGGAACTTTGATCGCAAATCCTATGAAAAGTGCAATGTAGGCGATGTACCGCCACGAGGTATTCACTCCGGCGAGTATGGAGTCGGGAACGAAATTCCCCGGATCCATCATGGCCAGCATGTTAAAAGTGTAAATTTTCTCGAGTCCCTGTGTTCCCATCGCCGTCGCCTCGGAAACCGAATGCAGAATCCCTGCCGGATCAATGTAGACATTCACGCTGAAATAGAGTGCGATCATTGCCAGCAGCATCAGGACCGACCCGAAGAGTGTGTAGAGGAAGAACTTGATGGCCGCATATTCCCGTCGCGGGCCGCCCCAGATTCCGATCAGGAAGTACATGGGTAATAGCATAACTTCCCAGAACACGTAGAAAAGGAAGAAATCCAGCGCGACGAACACGCCCATCATGCCCGTATCGAGAAGAAGAAAGACAGCAAAGTAGCCTTTGATCGACTTTTCAATATTCCATGAGGAAATAACTGCAACGAAGGTGATGAGTGCAGTTAGCAGGACCATCGTTACACTGAGGCCGTCGATGCCAAGAAGATATTCGATATGGACCCGGCCGAACCACGCCACGCTCTTGATGTCGATCCATGTCGCCTTCTCCACGAACTGCATCCCGGCTTGTGAGTTGATGCCCGCCATACCCCGATCGAACCTTGATATGATGACCACTGCGAGGACAAGCTGAAGCGCTGTGAAGAAAAGCGCAGTCCAGCGTATCGCATCACGCTGTTCTTTTGGCAACAGAAGTACGATCACTATCCCCACGACGGGGAGAAACGTGATCCAGGTGAGTATTCCGATTCCCATTATCTCCATTAAGGTTCAGTCCTCCTGAAGAAAAATTGCATGCCGAGCCAAGCCGCACCTCATCATAGCATGCGGAACACAAAGTAAAACATCATCACACTCATTACGACGAAGACGATATAGGTTTGTACTTTGCCGGTCTGGAATTTCCGCAGCACAAGTCCGCCGAAACCCGACATGTACGCGGTCAGGTTCACAAGTCCATCGATCACGATGGTGTCGAACTTCCCGCTGATAAATGAGCCGATCTTGGTGAGTGAGCCGACACCGTTGACAATGCCGTCGATTACTGTGTTATCGAACCAGCGCAGCATGTTCGTCGAGGCAAGCATCCCGCCCACAACAACACCATCGTACAGCTCGTCGAAGTACCATTTGTTAAGCAGAAACCTGTGTAACGGACTTAAACTCTCAGCAATCTTGTCAGCACTGATCTTCTTCCAATAATATGTTGAAAAGGCGAGCACTATGCCGATCCCGGCAACGAGCAAGGAAAGTATCATTGCTGGAGTATGCGCGTGATGAAGAGCTTCCTCAAACATCTCCGTTGATGCCGCAGCGATTGCCGCGGGGACAACTGTCTCTGGCCGTTCCACAGCACCTGCCACCCAGCTGATGCCAGCGTTAAATGGATTGAAACTGAAGACGAAGAAAAATGAAAGCGCGGCAAGGATTATCAATGGAACAGTCATAATTCTTGGCGACTCGTGAATTAACTGGAGACGATCGGGGGCCGAGTGTCCGCCAAGAAATGTCAGGATGACCACACGGAACATGTAGAATGCCGTAAGCCCTGCAACAAGGAATCCGATGATCGGAATGAAGATATGATGTGTCAGTCCGCCGAATGCAAGAGTCCCTGCCAGAATCTCGTCCTTGCTTAGGAATCCCGATGTGAGCGGCACACCCGAGATCGCAAGTGTGTAGATGACGAACGTCCAGAATGTCACCGGCATCTTAGCCCTGAGCCCGCCCATGTTCCGGATGTCCTGTGGATTAGTCTGGTGATCGTGCTGCTCGTGCAACGCGTGGTGCATGGCATGGATGACCGAGCCCGAGCCGAGAAACAATCCCGCTTTGAACATGGCATGGGTGACCAGATGGAAGAACCCAGCCGTGTATGCCCCCACCCCGAGGGCCATCACCATATATCCAAGCTGACTGATGGTGGAATACGCAAGAACTTTCTTGATGTCATTTTGAGCGATGGCAATCGTGGCAGAGATGAAGGCCGTGATCGCACCGATATATGCAATGACCATCAGCGCGTCGGCGGTCATCATCGGGAATGTGCGGGCAATGAGATACACACCGGCCGCGACCATCGTTGCGGCGTGAATCAACG
>CAYPVN010000017.1:8666-11991 GCA_964414155.1 uncultured Chitinophagales bacterium | reverse complement strand
GTGCGGGCAATGAGATACACACCGGCCGCGACCATCGTTGCGGCGTGAATCAACGCACTCACAGGTGTCGGCCCTTCCATCGCATCGGGCAACCACACATGCAACGGGAACTGCGCTGACTTGCCAATCGCTCCGCAGAACACGAGAATGCCGGCCGCCGTGAGCCAGGCTTCGCTTCCATAGGGAAGCTGGCCGCTTTTTATCGCCTCGAAAATTTCCTGAAGTCCGAAGGTGTGGAAGGTAGCGAACAGTATCATGATTCCTGTGAAGAAGCCGACATCTCCGATGCGGTTGACGATAAAGGCCTTCACCGCGGCGTTCGAAGCGCTTTTCTTCTCGTACCAATGGCCGATAAGCAGATACGAGCTGATGCCGACCAACTCCCACCCCACATACAACAGGAAAAAGTTGTTGGCAAGAACGATCATCAACATGGAAAACGAGAACAACCCCAGATACGCAAAGTAGCGGGAGTAGCGGATGTCCCCTTGCATGTAGCCGATGGAGAAGTAATGAACAAGCATGCTGACAAGTCCGACCACCACCATCATTATTGCTGCAAGATTATCGACACCAACACCGAGGACGATTTTCAGCGGGCCGATGCCCGGTACATTGTGAAAATCAACCCAAGTAAAGTTCAGCGACAGCGTCTCATCCGGATAGTGGCCGAGCTTCTGGATGAGGATAGTCAGCGCGAGCACGAACGCCGTCGAGATAGCGGACGTTTCAAGCCAGTCACCCTGCCTCGGCAATTTCTTCCCGAAGAAGATCATCAGCGTGAACCCCGCCAGCGGAAGGAGGAGAACGAGCAGTGAGAGTGTAAGGAGTGTTTCCTGGGACATCGTCATTCTTTCAGGTTGCTTACTTCATCCACATTCACGGTCTGGAACCGGTGGTAGATGTTCAGGACAATCGCAAGAGCAATCGCAGCCTCTGCTGCCGCAAGGATGATGACAAAGATTGCCGCAGCCTGTCCGTCCAGATTTAATCCACCATACCGGGAGAACGCTATGAAGTTGATATTCGCCGCGTTCAAGACAAGCTCAACCCCCATCAACACGAGGATGGCGTTCTTCCGGGTTACGATGCCGTAAATGCCAAGGGAAAACAGCAGAGCGCTCACGATAAGAAAATGCGCAAGCTGCACGTTGGGAAGCCATGAAAAGAATTCTCTGAAAAACGCTTCCATCATCATCCTTTATACTTTTCGTTCACGGCGGGCAATCATCGCCGCACCGATCAACGCCACAAGCAATATCACCGAGGCAATCTCGAAGGGAAGGAGATAGCTGGTCATCAGCATCTCGCCCAGCGCTTTCGTTGTGGTGGTCATTGCCGGGGCTGGAGTTCCGACGTCTCGCCATGTTGAGTAGAACAAACCGCTGAGCGAACCGGCAACCACAGCAACCAGAACCAATGCAGGAACCGTATGCAATGTCCCCGTCTTGATCTCCACGTTCACCACCTTGTTTGTCAGCATGACGCCGAAGAGCAAAAGAACGAGAATCCCTCCGACGTAGATCAGAACCTGTGTTACCGCGAGAAAATCCGCTTGCAGCAACACATACAGACCGGCAACACCAAAAAAGGTAAACAACAATGAAAAGGCGGAGTAGATAATGTTGCGGGAAAAAACAACGATGAACGCCGAGATGACGGTAATGAAGGCGAAGACGTAGAAAACGATATCAAATATCTGCATGCGGCGTTACGATGTCTTGTGTGGGTCTGTAGGTGAATCTGTGTTTGGAGGTGCAGCCGGTCTTGGTGTCAGCGGAGGGAGGGGTTTGCGCGCACCTGCTTGCGCCGGAGTCGCTGTCGCTGCGGCAGGCGCAGCCGGCTTGCTTGCTTTCTTTGCCTCCTGATCCTTCTCATACGCCGCGAGCTTCGCTTTCGCCTGATCAATCTCCGCCGGTGTCATGACTACAAAATTGTAGATGAGGTTCTTCCTGTCGTACTCCGAAAACTCAAACACGTCAGTCATTTTGATGCATTCAGTCGGACACGGATAGACACAGAGCGCACAGTAGCAGCACTTAGCGATATCAATATCAAAGACAGGAACGTACAGGCGTTTCTTTGTTCCAACCGACGTCATCCCGAGATCGACATCCGGCGTCGACTTGATAGTCTCAATCGTGATGCAGTTGACCGGACATGCCATCGAGCATTGATCGCATCCGATGCAATCGTCCATGTTTACATACAGACGGTTACGCGCACGCTCGGGGAGTTTGAGTTTCACATCGGGATACTGGATTGTCACCGCGGGCGTAAAGAGATGGCGCCAGGTGATTTTCATTCCCACCAGGACTGTGAAAATACCATCCCAGATATTTTTGAAGTAACGTCTCATAATCAAGTCCTGGCGACTCTTATCTTGCCATCAATACCCAAAATCCGACCCCGATGACAGAGACGAACGAAAACGGTATTAACACTTTCCATCCAACGTACATCAATTGATCGACGCGCAGGCGCGGCAACGTCCAGCGCAGCCATATTTGGATGAAGATGAACGTCATCCCTTTTGCGATGAACCAGAACGCCCCCCACAGCGGCCCAGACAACGCATCACCGAACGGACTGTTCCATCCGCCAAAGAACACCGTCGATGCAATGGCCGAGACGGCAAACATGTTTGCATATTCGGCCAGAAAAAACAGCGCAAACTTCATCCCGCCGTATTCCGTGTGGTAGCCCGCCACCAACTCCGACTCCGCCTCAGGAATGTCAAACGGTGTCCGGTTAACTTCTGCAAGCGAACCAACAAAGTAAATCAAGGCGGCAAGAAAGAGAAACGGAAACTTTTGGAAGACGAACCAGTTCAGGATGGAGCCCGACTGGGCGCGGTTGATTTCCTGAAGATCAAACGAACCGACAGCCATGACAACCGCGAGCAAGGCAACCGCCACGGGGATTTCGTAACTCACAATCTGCGCCGCCGAACGCATCGCGCCAAACAGCGACCACTTGTTGTTTGATCCCCATCCGGCCATCAGCAATCCAATCACGACGAGCGACGAGATTGCAACGATATAGAAAAGGCCAATGTTGATCTCGCTACCGACATATGCTGCACTGAATGGAATTGCAGCAAAGGCGGCGTATGCACCAACAAACACCACAAACGGCGCTAGCGTGAACAATCTCTTGTCTGCCGCTGTGGGGATAATGTCTTCCTTCTGAATAAGCTTCAGGATGTCGGCGATTGTCTGCGCCCATCCATGCCAGCCACCGGTCCGCATCGGGCCGAGGCGGTCCTGCATGTGTGCCGAAATTTTCCTCTCCCACCAGACTGCAAACAATGCAAACGGCACAA
>CAYPVN010000017.1:6055-8566 GCA_964414155.1 uncultured Chitinophagales bacterium | reverse complement strand
ATGTGTGCCGAAATTTTCCTCTCCCACCAGACTGCAAACAATGCAAACGGCACAATCCAGAGGAGCGGAACGAGCGCCATCAGCACGTAGACGAGAAGCTCGTTTTGAAGTATGTTGAGGAGGAACTCCTTCATATTACCGATCGACCTCACCAAGTACTATATCAATGCTTCCAAGAATAGCTATGACGTCCGCAATCATAGCACCCCGGCTCATCGCCGGCAATATTGAGAGATTGACAAAGCAGGGCGGTCTCACCTTTACACGGAACGGGCTCGTGGTCCCATCGGCAATGATGTAATAACCCAGTTCCCCTTTTGGCGTTTCCGTTCTAACGTACACTTCACTTGGCTCGGGCCGGATACGCTTGGGGACCGCGGACTGCACGTCGCCGGCCGGCAGCTTGTCAATCGCTTGTTCAATGATCCTTACACTCTGCTCCATCTCATGAACACGCACCATGTACCTGTCCCAGCAATCACCCACCGTCCCCATCTTTCCCTCTCCCACTGGAATATCAAAATCGAACCTGTCGTAGATGGAATAGGGGTCGTTCTTACGGAGGTCCCACGTGACGCTGGAGCCTCTCAGCACAGGGCCGCTCGCCCCATAGTTAATCGCAACATCAGCGGGCAGCACCCCGACATTCGCTGTCCGCTCGACGAAAATCTTGTTGTAGGAAAGGAGGTTGTTCAGCTCCTTGATATTCGGGCGGAAGTATGTGCAGAAGTCCTTCACCTTCTCCACAAAATTTGCAGGGACGTCGTGCGAAAGTCCACCGATCCAGATGTAGTTGTACAGTAGACGTGCACCACATGTTTGCTCAAAGATATCAAGAATGCGTTCGCGGTCACGGAAGCAATAGAGGAACGGCGTGAACGCCCCGATGTCCATCCCGTATGTGCCGATGGCAATCAGATGACTGGCAATCCGTTGCAGCTCAGCCATGATCACGCGGATATATTCAACGCGCTCCGGCACCTTGATATTCAGAAGTTTCTCACATGCAACAGCGTAGCCAAGGTCGTTGTTCATTGAAGCAATGTAATCCATCCGGTCGCAGTACGGGATCACCTGCTGATAGTTCATCATGGATTCGGCATGCTTTTCGAAGCATCGGTGGAGATAGCCGATGTGCGGAATCATGTCGACGACAATCTCGCCATCGACCACGAGTTCCAGTCGCAACACGCCGTGCGTGGATGGATGCTGCGGGCCCATGTTCAGCACCATCTCCTCAGACTTCAGTGGACGACCGAATCCGGGAATGGTGGCAGGTCGCTGTGTTGACTCCTCGACGTGTGTGAGTGTTGCTTCCATCAATACGGCACCTTCATGCCATTGTAATACTCCGGCACCTGATAATCCTTGCGCAGCGGATGTCCATCCCAGTCGTCAGGCAGAAGGATGCGACGCAGGTCCGGGTGACCATCGAAAACAATTCCAAAAAGATCATACGCCTCGCGCTCGTGCCAATTCGCTGTCTTCCAAACCGACTCCACCGATTGGCAGTGCGGATTTTCCACCGGGACATCGACCTTCAACACAATCTTGTGGTTCCATTTCATGGAGTGGAGATGATACACAACGCCGAGCTTGCCGCCTGTATGATCAACGCCACTCAGACACATCAACGCATCGAACTCGGTTTTCTCACTATCCCGGAGAAACAATGCCACGTCTCTTATCTTCTCTGAGGCGACCTTGATAAAAGGATCGATGACTCCATCCAACTTCACCTCAAGGATGGCATCGCCAAAGTGCGACTTCAGGGTATCGCTGATTTCCTGAGGTATCATCGATAGGTTTGAAATGAATATACCAGGTTGAGCATCAATTATGCAGTTTGTTTCTTCGCAAGACTTTCCGAGCGGATTTTTTCCTGCAGCTTCATCAGTCCCTCCATCAGCGCTTCGGGACGGGGCGGGCAACCCGGGACATACACGTCAACCGGGATAACTCTATCGACACCTTTGAGGACGTGGTAGCCGTGCTCCCAATACGGTCCGCCGCAATTCGAACAGCTCCCCATGGAGATCACGTAGCGAGGTTCACTCATCTGATCGTACAGTGTCTTGATGCGCGATGCCATTTTCAAGGTTACCGTTCCCGCAACAATCATAACGTCCGATTGGCGGGGGGTGCCACGGAAGAACACCCCGAACCGGTCGAAGTCGTAGTGTGACGCACCTGTTGCCATCATTTCGATTGCGCAACACGCCAGCCCGAACTGCATCCCCCACAGCGACGACAGACGGGCCCAGTTCAACAGGCTGTCCATCGATGTGATGATCACATTGCTATTCTCAAATTTCTGGTCCAGCAGTCCCATGAGCTTCCTTGATCAGACTGTTACTTCATCGTCGAGAAGATGGCTTTCCCTGACTCCTACGCCCCGTTCGTACTTCGGAATCTTCGGTGCCGGCTTATCCCACTCAAGATCACCCTTTCGCCATACGTATGCGTATCCAACAAAAAGAATGGCTAGGAATACCAGCATTTCAATAAACG
>CAYPVN010000017.1:4005-5955 GCA_964414155.1 uncultured Chitinophagales bacterium | reverse complement strand
ACGTATGCGTATCCAACAAAAAGAATGGCTAGGAATACCAGCATTTCAATAAACGCGAACCAGCCTAAGTCTTTGTAGACGGTTGCCCAGGGGAATAGAAACACCACCTCAACCTCAAAGATCAGGAAAATCAACGCCACGACATAGAAGCGGATGTTAAAACGGACTCGTGTGTCCCCAATAGGGGTTTCGCCACATTCGTAGGTGGAACGTTTGCTGGGATAAGGGCGGTTGGGCCGCAGCAGCCACGAAGTGATCATTCCGCCGGCGACAAACACCACGCCGACAATCAGAAAGATAAGTACTCGACCAAATTCGGTGAGCATGGGAATGATCTCCAAGGACCGGGGTGAGAGAACTTGTCAGAGTCCTGAAGTTCTCTTCAAAAACGCACTTGAATATAAGAAGAATGGCAAGGAATGTCAAGGTAAACGCAGCGTCTGAGGAACAGCATATCGGCGTCTAACGATGGGCGACAGTCACCACGTCCGTCACATCACTCCCACCGAAACATCTTGATCGCGAGGAAACATGCGATGACGCTCCAGACAGCGAGACCGAGAATTTGCGGGAAGATATCTGACAGCGAGGCCCCATCGATCGCAACGCTTCTCATTCCATCGGCAAGATAGGTGAGAGGAAAATAGCCGGTGATGGTATGAACGAACCCCGGCAAGGCCGCTCGACTGAAGAACACACCGGAGAGCGCCATCATCGGAAGACTGATGACATTTGCCAGTGGTGCAACTTGATCTTCCGACTTCGAGATGCCGGCAAGCGAAAATCCTATCGCAAGAAAGACGATCGCTCCGAGCAGACCGAGAATGAACATGTTAGCCAGGCTTCCAATAAAATGGAGATCAAAGGCAACCATGCCAAGGGCAACCATCAGGACAATCTGGAGCATCACAAGCAAAAGCCGGGTAACAACCTGCGCGAGAATGAAATCGTTGGGATTGATCGGCGTAACCCAAAGTCGCCGGAGAATGCCACGCTTCTTGAGCGAGACGAAATTGAATGCGACCCCAAAGATTCCAAGTTGCATAATAGCCATCGCGAGGATTCCGGGAACGAGGAAATCCACATACGTCAGGTTGCGCCCTGCCATTGACTGCGTTACGACCAGCAAACGGTTTGGTACTGACGCCCGTTCCAACGTGATCTCATCCAGCACGCGCTGAACGATGAGCGAGCCAAGCTGACCTTCCTGCGGTTTCGCAAGGTTTGTAAACAATGTCAACGTGCCGCCGGCTGAGAGATCAACATCAGAAGGAATAATGAGAACGACATCTCTTTCCCCCCTCTCCAGTTCCCGTATTTCGTCGTCCTTCTGACCTTCCTTTACAGAAAAAGCCTCAACTTTCTCTAAAGCTTTTACGAGTCTTGTGCCGTTGTTGCCTGCTTCATTAACGATACCCAGATCGACATGTCCCACGCCGCCGAATCTGGCAAAGCCAAAAAGCGTCATCATGAACAGGGGGAAGATGATCGACCAGATGATGGCTTCCTTCTGGCGAAAGAGCATCTTCGACGACGCAACAGTGAGCTTCCATTTCAGTCTCATCAACCCTCCCTCATTGAATGGCCGGTGAGATTCAGAAAAACATCTTCCAGGCTTGCAAGACGTTCCACTCGCTCCTTCTTGAAGCCACCGGAGATCAGCTGCCGGATGAGTTCGTTTGGAGGTGCAAGGGCAATGATTTTTCCCATGTCCATGATTGCCACGCGGTCACACAACTCCTCTGCCTCCTCCATGTAGTGTGTGGTGAGAACAATGGTCTTCCCTTCAGTTCTTATTCGCTTGATGACACCCCAGAGGTGCCTGCGCGCTTGTGGATCAAGTCCGGTGGTTGGTTCATCGAGAAAGAGTACCAGCGGCTCGTTCACCAGTGCAGCAGCGATGGAAAAGCGCTGTTTCTGACCCCCGGAAAGCTGTGCCACGTGCGCTTT
>CAYPVN010000017.1:0-3905 GCA_964414155.1 uncultured Chitinophagales bacterium | reverse complement strand
TTGGGTCCAAGTATGCCGAAAATCTCCTGACGCGTGACGCTGAAGCTGACGCCATCGACGGCGACGAGATCGCCGTAACGCTTCTTGAGATTTCGTACTTCCAGGATCGTCTCTTGCATGAACTACTTCCTGCTCGTTGTCTTTTTCGTTTTGAAAACGGTTTGTCCATTTCCCGGCAACTCGGTCGCAAGGCGAATTCTTTTCTCCGCCAGCTCAACGTACTGCTTCTTGAGATCGTAGCCAGCATACGCACGGCCCGAGAGTTTGGCCGCAATGCACGTTGAACCGCTGCCGCAAAACGGATCCAGGACAACGTCGCCCGCAAACGTGTAGAGTTCAATCAGGCGCCGCGGTAACTCGATCGGAAATGGTGCCGGATGTCCGACTTTCTTTGCGCGCTCGGCAGGAAAATGCCACACACTCTTTGTCAGCTCAAGGAATTCATCTTTCCCAACCGTATTTTTCTTTTCCCCCTTAACCCTTTGGTATCCCCCCTTGCTGAACACGAGAATGTATTCGTGTACATCCCTCAATGTCGGATTACTTGCAGATTGCCAGCTTCCCCATGCGGTCGATGGGCTTGCACTTGCCCCCTTATCCCAGATAATTTCACCTCGCATGTGAAATCCGATCTCCTGCATGTCGTAAATGATGTAGGAATGCAGCGGGATATACGGCTTGCGGCCAAGGTTTGCAATATTCACACAGGCACGCCCGCCGTTAACAAGCACGCGGTATGTCTCGCGAAATACCTTCTTCAGCAACCCGCGGTACTCTTCGAGCGTCAATTCATCGTCATACTCTTTAGTGACGTTGTACGGTGGCGACGTCACCATGAGGTGCACGCTTCGGTCGGGCAGCTCATCCATCGCCTCGCTGCTCTTCAGGAAGATCCGATTCACCGATGTTGATGGCAGAGGATTCTCCTCCTCGTCTCCAACATGGTTCGACCGAAGCCCATCATACAATTTGCTTTCATAGAATTTCGTCGCGTCGTGGCTGATCCGTCCAGCAGTGCCAAAGGAGCTTGTGGCTGTGGGTTTGCGCCGGAAGGTTCTTCTTGTGTTCATGGCGTCGACGCCACTGATGGTTGTAAATGATGAGAGACGCCGAAAGTATCTTGCGATGAGACAGTTGTGCGTTTGATAAAATTCGTGTGGACTCTTCCCAATGCGATCGGATACGCAAGGCTGTCATACGTCACTTCAATTCTCTCAATAACTGTTTGACTATCTCTCAACGCAAAAGTCACCGGAACCACGAGAGGTGTATCGGGGAATGAATACCAGCTAAACGTTTTCATTGTAGAAGTCTCTCGCTCCGTCCTCCGGTAAGAGCCGTGAGACCACGGCGATGTTACCTCAATCGGTTCAGTGCTGCGAAACACCATGCTCACGCGAAGAGGCCTGAACTTCGAGCGCACCTCAATACGCCGCTCAATTCTGTTAAGAGAATCGGCACCAGAAATGTCGTCGAGCTTCGCGTTGAATACGCTTATCGAGCACCAATTTACAGAAGTGGATCGTGCAGGGTGAAGTTTGGAGAAGTTCGTTCTTTCTTCGAATACCGACTGCTCTCCGTCCAACCACATATGTACTCCTTTCAAGTATTCACTCCCCTTCAGAGTAATCGAACTGGAATCCGATCCAATGGAATACTCCTGGTTGACGCGAACAAGGCTGAACCAATCTCGCCCGTACACAGGGCGGGAAGAGAGGTACACACTGAGACTCGTTGCAGCCAGGAGAACAAGTATGAGAGCAGGAATGGTTCTGAATCTTTTCAACCAGAAAAGGTCGGCATTGGTGCTTCGATAGACTGCTGCGAACGCATACGCGAAGGGAAGTGACAGCAACCAGAAAAAGAAAACGAATGCGAGATTGTACCCGATGTTTCCCGCAAGCGAATCGATTGTGTTGGAAGCCAGCAATCGCTGAATCAAACCAAGAAACTCGGGAAAGAAAAGACGGATCATCAGGCATGGAGCGGCAAGTAAAAACAGAAGCTTCAACAGCCTGTTTTGAGTTCTCATCGCCAGAGAAAAAAAGAAGAGTCCGGAAGCGGGATACATCGCCAGCTTCGGTCCTCCGAAGCTCATGAGCAGAATGAAAGCAGCAAGAACAATAAAAGCAACGCGCGTATACACATATGCATCTGTGCTGAAACGAAAGAGCCGCAGCATGAACCAGAGACCGATCAAGCCACTGAGGATGCCCAGAACGGAGAACCCGTCAAAGTTATTCACCCATGGAAATCGATAGCTGTTCATCAAGCCAACGAGATTCTCGGAGAACCATATGAATACCTGAACGACAAACGCGCAAAGCAGAATTTTCATTCCAGACCACTTTATATTTTTCACATTTGTGGTCTGATCCCGCCTCCTTCTCACCCCAACAAGAGTCGTCCACCCGATCAGCATTGAAAGAACGATGCTCAACCAGAGAAGCCAATAAGGTAGGAAGAACGGGGCCACTCCAATTCGGATGAGCAAATATTTATCGGTGGAACGGGGCGGCACGTCGTGATCAAACCGGTCAAACAGTTTTAGAACCAGATCACCCGTACGCTTGAGTCCCGACGGTGTGAAATTTTCCAGATTGTCCTGAATGGTATGAATGGGATAATTCACATCGCTCGTGAAGCAAATTGCTGGAATGCCTTTCGCCAGGAACGATTCATGATCGGAACCGGTCGCCCCGCCGAGTGCCCAGTTCAACGTCGCCCCGTGAGTTGGATAAATGAGATCGGCATAATGGAGATCGTGGTAGAAGACATCATAGGCAGCGCGCGGCAGCCACGTCGGGGCGCTGGTCCCGTTGCCGTCGGGATCAATGAGGAGGGCGCTTGCCCCATCCGCCATGTCGATCTGAATCATCAGTGCAACACTGTCGATTTCAGTGAAATGATCGGCGAAGTATTTCGAGCCACGCAGGCCTTCTTCTTCCCCGCCCCAACAACAAAATACAATTGTGGATTCATTCTGACGTTTGCCCAAAACACGAGCAAGCTCAATCACGCAAGCCACACCCGAAGCATCGTCGTTTGCACCCGGCACCTCCGGCGCCGATGTATCGATGTGTCCACCGATGACAATGATCCGATTCGTCTTTCCTCGCAGGATCCCAACGGCAATACCGCTCTTGGTGTTAACACCATCTGCCACCGCCATCGGCATGACGTAGCTTTCCTGACATCCGTACTGACCCAGCTTGGAAACTGCGAAAACCAACGCGGCTTGCTCGGCAGGCGATCCCATGGGCCGCGGACCGTAATACTCAACGAGGGTCTTTAATATCGCGTACGCGTTGTCTGTGGAGAACTCTGTTTCCTGAGCGTTAAGAAATGAAGGAGGGACAAGGATCAAAATGAGGGAGATTGAAATCGTGCCGCGCACGTTATGGTTTCCAGGTCGTTTCAGGAACGTTCGCAAGATGGTTGGCGTAGCGGGCAAGAACAAAGAGCAGGTCCGATAAACGATTGAGATAGATGGTGATGTCTTCGCCGATGTCTTCATTGCGAGAAAGGCGCACCACAATTCGCTCCGCACGCCGACAGACGGTACGGGCAAAATGCAAGCGGGCGGCAACGGGTGTTCCAGCGGGGAGTATGAAGCGCCTCAGCGGCTTGAGATGTGCTTCGAGCGAATCGATGATCTTCTCAAGCTGGTGCGCATGCTTTGGCTCTATCCGCTTGATCTTCCTAGTGGCTGACGCAGAGCGCGGGGTTGCCAGGTCAGCGCCCATCTCAAACAACTGCTCTTGCACCTGGGAAAGCACCTTGTTGATTTTGGCATCCTCGTTCTCACTTCGGACGATGCCGAGCACTGAATTCAGCTCATCAACAGTGCCGTACGCCTCAATCCGCAGTGCATCTTTCGGAACGCGCTGGCCGCCAAAAAGCGA
>CAYPVN010000016.1:4085-20897 GCA_964414155.1 uncultured Chitinophagales bacterium | reverse complement strand
CCATGAAGCGCATCTTCCCGACTTCCTTTTACAATCCCATCACACTCATCGGGGTAGCAATCGCTGCCTTGAGCTTCGGACTAGTTCTCTTTCTGATCCTCCTCGAGATGGTTGCCGAGAACCCGAAGCCGTACATGGGCATCATTGCATTCGTGATTCTTCCGGGTGTCATGCTGACGGGATTGGCGATCGCGGCTATGGGAGTCCTTCGTGAACATCGACGGAAACGCGCGGGAAAACCTTCAGATCTTCATCTGCCTCAAATCGACTTGAACAATCCACGACATCGCGCGGCAGTTTCGTTTACCGCGATCGGGACCATACTCCTTCTGATGTTCTCCGCATTTGGCAGTTTCCAGGCATACGAGCACACGGACTCCGATCAATTCTGCGGCGAGACCTGCCACAAGGTGATGGAACCGGAATACACTGCATACCAGTTCTCCCCTCATGCACGCGTGGGCTGTGTACAGTGCCACATAGGTTCTGGGGCAACCTGGTTTGTTCGATCCAAACTCTCAGGATCGTACCAGGTGTATGCGGTTTTGTTCAACAAGTATCCCCGCCCGATACCAACACCGATTTCAAACCTTCGCCCTGCACAGGAAACGTGCGAGCAATGCCATTGGCCGAAGCACTTCTTCTCTGAGAAGCTTCACGAGAACAAGTATTATCTTTCTAATGAAGAGAATACCAGGTGGAGTCTCGACTTGCTGGTCAAGATCGGTGGAGGGAATATCGAAGCCGGCCCTACGTCCGGCATCCACTGGCATATGAATATCGACAATGAGGTGACATACGCGTCAAGCGATTCCCAGCGACAGGTGATTCCCTGGGTACGCACCAGAAATTCCAACGGCAGGGAAGTGGTCTATCGCAGTACGGATAACCCTCTCGCTAACGAAGAAGTAGCGAAAATGAAAACTCGTCGGATGGATTGCATTGATTGTCACAACCGCCCGACGCATATCTTCCATCCTCCATCGCGTTCGGTGAATCACGTCATGTCCCTGGGGTGGATCGATCCGCACCTTCCCAATGTAAAGAGTGTAGCTGTGAAGGCTCTTGAGTCTCCTTACAGCACGAAGCAGGCCGCAATGGACAGCATTGGTCTTTCCGTTCGCGAATATTACCAATCCGATTACCCGGATATTGCGAGCAAGAATGGTCCTGCGATCGAGCGTACGATCCAGGAGGTCCAGAAAATCTACAGCCGCAACTACTTCCCCGAAATGCAAGTAAGCTGGAGGAAGTTTCCAGACAATATCGGGCATTTGTACTACCCCGGATGCTTCCGTTGCCATGATGGGAAACATGTTTCTGCTGAGGGCAAAGTGTTGTCGCGGGATTGCAACTCCTGTCATACAATACTCGCCCAGAAATTTGAGCGCGACAGTCTCCGGTTGTCACTCGGCGGCATCGAGTACCGGCATCCTGTAGATATCGGAGATTCTTGGAAAGAAATGAACTGTTCCGATTGCCACGGTACTCAATGAGAAAGCAACCGATGCCTGAGATTCAACATGATGAGGTTGAGAGAGGGAAGAGGAATTTCCTCAAGTACGTTCTTAGCGGCGGACTTGTTGCTTGGGCGGCTTCCGTTGTGTACCCGCTTCTTGCGTACCTCAACCCTCCCAAACAAGCCGAGGTGGAAGTCAACAGCGTGAAGGCGGGGAAGATAAGTGAGATTGGGAAGGACAGTGGAACCATCATTCGGTTCGGCAACAAGCCGGTAATCCTTGTGCGGACGGCGAGCGGCGAAATCCGAGCCTTCTCAGCAACGTGCACTCACCTCGACTGCACTGTCCAGTACCAGAAAGATATGGGCGTCATCTGGTGCGCGTGCCACAATGGTAAGTATGATCTTAACGGTCGCAATGTGTCCGGACCACCTCCGCGGCCGCTGGACGAATTCAAGGTCATCCTTCAGGGGGAGGAGGTCCTGATTTCGAAAAAAGCATGACAAAGCTCTGGATCAAACTCTATCGCTGGGTCAACGAACGAGTTCATCTTGAAGACCTGGTTGAATTTCTCGGTAAGAAGTATGTGCCCGTTCACAGTCATTCGTTGTGGTACTACTTCGGCGGGGTGTCGCTCTTTCTGTTTATCATTCAGGTAATCTCGGGGATTCTGCTCTTACTCTACTACAAGGGGAGTGAGGAGTTGGCGTTTGAGAGCATTCAGTTCATTATGGCGAAGGTTGAATTTGGGTGGTTGATTCGCTCCATTCATAGCTGGGCAGCAAATCTCTTTGTTCTTTCGGCGATGATCCATATGTTCAGCGTCTATTTCACCAAGGCATACCGCAATCCGCGTGAAATGACCTGGCTGACCGGCATGCTGATGCTCTTCTTGGCGCTCGGGTTCGGCTTCAGCGGCTATCTGCTCCCTTGGAATGAACTCGCGTTCTTTGCAACAAAGGTCGGCACTGACATTGCCGGGGTCCTGCCGATAATCGGCAAACCTCTCATGCTGTTCTTGCGTGGCGGTGAGGAAGTGACGGGAGCGACTCTCTCACGCTTCTTTGGTTTCCACGTTGCTGTTCTTCCTGGCATTTTCACAGTGCTGCTCGGCATCCATCTCATCCTCGTTCAAAGGCAGGGGATGAGTGAGCCTCTTGACGTGGAAAACTCGCCGACTGCCGAACGGAAGACCATGCCGTTCTTCCCCAACTTCCTTCTACGAGATTTGCTCTTCTGGCTCTTGGTGTTGAACCTCCTGGCGATCCTTGCCGTGTTCTTCCCGTGGGAATTGGGGAAGAAAGCCGACCTCTTTGCCTCGGCACCGGCCGGCATCAAACCCGAATGGTATTTCATGTTCATGTTCCAAACCCTTAAGTACATCCCTGCTCAACTGTGGATCGTTGATGGTGAGGTGTTCGGAATCATGGCCTTTGGCATTGCCGGATTGCTGTGGACGCTTGTCCCGTTCTGGGATCGGAAAAGCTCGCGGGGAGAAAAGAACCGCCTCATTACGTACTCCGGCCTGTTTGCGGTGATGTATGTTATCGTTCTCACAATCCTCGGATGGAGATCATAAGAACCGTGCCTCTGCTTCTGCTTTGTCTTCTTCTACCTCTTATGGCATCGTCCCAGTCACGCGTGGACCAATGCTTGATGTGTCACGAAACTCTGGGTGACAAACCATCCGAGTTATTTAAGCACGATGTTCACTTCCAGAAGGGGGTCTCTTGCGCTGGTTGTCATGGGGGCGATGCGTCGGCCGAGGAGATGGAACAGGCTATGGCAACCGAAAAGGGGTTCATCGGCGTGCCCAAGGGAAACGGAATTTCCAATGCGTGTGCACGATGCCATTCCAATGCAGCCATCATGGTGAAGCAGTTCAATTCGACCCTGCCTAGAAACCAGTTGGATGTGCTTTCGTCGAGTGTCCATGGAAAACTCTCCACGACAGGAAAAGAGCATATTGCGCAGTGTACCACCTGCCACGATGCGCATGGCATCGTCTCGACGAAAGAACCGAGTTCGCCCGTTTATCCACTCAATGTTACGAAGACGTGCGCGAAGTGTCACGCTGATGCTGCCTTCATGCGCATGTATAATCCCGCTTTGCCCATTGACCAACTCGACAAATACCGAGCGAGCGTTCACGGAATGAAGAACGCGCACGGTGATATCAAAGTCGCAGCGTGCGCGAGTTGCCACGGCAGCCACGACATCCGTTCTGTCAATGATGTAAAATCCAAAGTGTATGCATGGAATCTCCCCACAACCTGTGGGACCTGCCATGCCAATGCGAAGTACATGAAGGGATACAGAATCCCGACCGACCAGGTGAAGAGATTTTCCAGTAGCGTTCATGGAAAGGCACTTCTTGAGAAGCATGATCTTGGTGCACCCGCGTGCAATGATTGTCACGGCAATCATGGGGCAGCACCTCCGGGTGTGGAATCAATTTCGAAGGTGTGCGGAACCTGTCATGCGCTTAATGCAACGCTCTTTGCTTCGAGTCCACACAAGAAGGCGTTTGATAAACGGAGGCTCCCGGAGTGCGAGACGTGCCATGGTTATCACGAAATTGTTGCTGCGACAGACGAGCTACTCGGTGTGTCGCCGGAGGCCACGTGTAGCCGGTGCCATCGCGAAAACCAAAACGCGAAAGGATACTTGGTGGCAAAGACCATGCGGCACTTAATCGACAGCCTGGAATCGACCGAAAAGCGAGCGGATTCGATAGTGGCCAATGCCGAGCAGAAAGGGATGGAGGTCTCTGAATCGAGATTCAAGCTGCGCGACGCTCGACAAGCACGACTGCAGTCTCGAACAATGGTGCACGCTTTCAATGAAGAGAAGTTCCGCGAGGTCATTAGTGCAGGACTGAACGTATCCTCCATTGTTGCCCGTGAGGGGCAGGCCGCCGTCAATGAGTATTTCTTCCGAAGGTGGGGGTTGGGAGTGGCGACGCTTATTATTACCATTGTTGCCGGATCTCTTTACCTGACCATACGCATGATTGAAAAGAAGCAACAGCTGCGAAAGTAGGCTGCAACTCCCAGTTTTAAGAAGGATTCTTCAAGAATTGTCAGTTCTGAAAATCCTGACTGCCAGTACACGGCCAGATTATAGAGAACCTGTTGGCACAAGTCTTGACGGTTGTTAGTCGTTAAGGCACAAAGTACGCTCGGAAAGTCATCAATGGATGGTCAGTCCAAATCGGCTCAACAGAAAATGGTCTTTCTTGCCCAGGTCGTGAGTGTCTCGCTCATCTGGGTGTTTGTCATTGGTATCGGCCTCTGGATTGCGAATCTCATCTCCCTATCTCTCGAACTCCATGATGTTCCGGGAGCCTCGGTCGGGATCAGCATAGTTGCGATTCCGGTTTTCTTCACATTGGCGGGCATCCTGACTTACGTTTTCATCGGACTACAGAAGAAGCATCCAGCTTCACCCATATCTGAGGAGAAATAAGATGCGCTTCCCACGACCGCTTTGGGGTCTTCTGTTCGTAATCCCTGTCTCGCTTTCGGCCCAACAGATCGAACTTCCCAATAATCCGCTCAAAGGCCAGGTCCTTTTTGAAGAAAAAGGTTGCATCGAGTGTCATGCAATCAGTGGCTACGGTGGGACAGAAGGACCTGACCTCAGGGAGGAGTTGTACTTCGGGAGTGTCCTCGAATTGGCCTCGATCATCTGGAATCACACTCCACAAATGAACCGGAAGTTTCGCCAGTTGCGAAGTGATCGTCCCCAATTCACGGAAAGTGAGATGCTCGACCTTTTTGGATTCCTCTATTACCTCCGCTACCTTGGAGAACCTGGCAGTGTGGCGAAGGGAAAGAAACTGCTGGAGACAAAAGAATGCACGACGTGTCACGCAATGGGAGGACAGGGGGGGACGGCGGGCCCCAACTTTGAACATATCCAGCACTACGCATCACCCTTGTACATCGTGCAGGCAATGTGGAACCACGGCCCAAAGATGCAAGAGCAAATCAAGAAATCCGGTATGAAGTATCCAACACTCAGCGGGAGGGACATCACCGATATCACGGTGTATATCCGCCAGGCGGCGGGGGGAGGTGCGGAAGTGCGAATGTCTCCCGGAGAGCCAACCAAGGGGAGAGAAGTCTTCAAGAGCAAGAACTGCGGAATGTGTCACGTCGTCGAAGGGAAAGCGAAGAAGATCGGTCCCAGCCTCTCGAGTATTGAGTTGAGGAAGGGGGTTACGGAAGCCGCAAGCCTGATGTGGAACCACGGACCCGTGATGATGGAACGCATGAAGAAGGAGTCGATTGATTGGCCGAGCTTCGAAGGAAATGAGATGGCTGATTTGATTGCGTACCTCTACTTCCTTGGCTTTGAGGATAAACCCGGTGACGCAGCGATGGGTGAGAAAGTTTTCAAGGCGAACGGGTGCAACGATTGTCACAAAGGCGGCAGTCGAAGCAAAGCGCCTGATCTAGCGACGGTCAAACGTTTTGAATCGCCAATCCAGATGATCCAACTCATGTGGAACCACGCGACGGATATGGAAGATCTGTTCATTGCGCAGAACAAAGAGTGGCCGCAGCTCGAAACGAAAGACATGCGCGATATCTACTCGTATCTCAGGAAGGTCACGGAAAAGTAAGAGTCGGAATGATTTTCCATTACATCAATTTCTGAATACACTACCCATGGCCTCGGGCGTATGTTGAAAACCGCAAGAGCATATGCCACGATTGGGATCACAATCGTCGTCATTGGTCTCCTCTGGCTCCTCCTTCGCGGTGGTCTGTCCGCCACAGACAAGGTTGTCCAACCGATCGCGTTCAATCACAAGGTCCACATTGAGACGGCAGGTATGAACTGCAAGGACTGTCACCTCAACGTCGAAACGATTGCGAGGGCGAGCATCCCCACGCTTGAAGTCTGCCAAACATGCCACAGCGACGAGCCGATCTCGAAATCTCCGGCGGAAAAAGAAGTCCTCCGGTACTTTGCAGAGAAGAAGGAAATTCCATGGGTGCAAATCTACTCTGTGCCTGAACAAGTGTATTTCTCACACCGGAGGCATGTGAAGATCGGTGGGCTTGAGTGTTCGAGCTGTCACGGCAATATTGCCGGAATGATCACACCGGTATCGAGCGAGGCAGTGTCCGTAACGATGGAGAATTGTATGAACTGCCACAAGCAGCACAAAGTGACAAACGATTGCCTGGCATGCCATCGCTAACACGGAATGAGTACACATGGAAATCAAGCGGCGTGATTTTCTGAAACTGTTCGGTGGGCTAACCGGCACGGCCGTCCTCGGTGGCTGCGCTCTCGAGGATGTCTTCGAGGTACCGGGGCGATTTATCGCGCAAGCGAAGACCGGCCCGGGTATGGAGACGTGGAAAAATACAACGTGCGGCCTATGTCCGGCCGGGTGTGGCATTCGTGTTCGTTTGGTCGATGGTCTGCCAGTCTATGTGAAGGGAAATCCCACGTTCCCAATTAATCAGGGCGGGATGTGCCCGTTGGGACTCAACGCACTTCATCATCTGTACCATCCTGATCGCCTCAAGGGGCCGATGAAGCAAGTCGGAAAACCCGGCAGCGGAAAGTGGGAGCCGATCAGCTGGGATGATGCACTCAAGATTGTCTCTGACTCGCTCATGGAACTACGCAAGGAAGGGAAGCCTCATCAAGTGACGTTTCTCGGTCATGATGGGCGCGGGCTGATGCATCAGCACGTTGCACAATTCATGCGTGCGTATGGATCTCCAAACTACTTTCAATTTTCCACCAGCCAGAATGATGGCGTTTCTTATATGCTCGTTCAGGGACGCTCACAAATTCCGGCGTACGACATTGAGAATGCAAAGCTCATTGTAAGCTTTGGCTCGAACTTTCTGGAGGAAGGGTACTCTCCAATCTACTACACAAAGCTGTACAGTCATCACCGGGAGACGGAGACGCGGTACGTTCAGATTGAGCCACGCCTGAGCCTCACAGCATCGAATGCTGATCGGTGGATTCCGATCCAGCCAGGAAGCTATGGTGCGTTGGCACTCGGGATTGCGTACGTCCTCATCCGCGAGGAACTCTACGACAAGGAGTTCATGAAGGCGCATACATTTGGGTTCGACGAGTGGACTGACCGGGATGGCCAGAAGCACCTCGACTTCAAGAGCTTCGTTCTCGGGAATTACTATCCCGAGCGCGTTGCCGGATTGACGGGGGTTCCCAGCGCGACAATCCTGGAGATCGCGCGTGAGTTGGGGAACACACGCCCGGCACTCGTCATCGGGGGTGAGGGAGCGGTTGGCAATACAAACGGCACGTTTGCTCTGATGGCCGTCCACAGTTTAAACGCGCTGCTGGGAAACTTCGAGCGACCAGGTGGTATCTACAGCATCGATGAGCCACCCTTTGGAAAATTGCCGACAGTTCCGGAAGATGCAGTGGCGAAGCAGGGCAATGCACAGTCGCGTGTATCAGACTCTCACGACACGAGTTTCCCTTTCACCAATTTCTCCATCGAAAGCTTCACGAACAATATTCTCGCTGATCGCCCGTATCCGACGAGCGTACTCTTCCAATACGAGTGCAATCCGCTCTTCCAAACGCTGAACCACCGCGAGTATGCCAAGGCGCTTCAGAAAATTCCTCTTGTCGTCAGCTTCGACTGCATCATGAATGAGACGAGCAAGTATGCACACCTGATCCTGCCTGATCATACGTTCATGGAGATGTGGGATGAAGTCTCGAGTGTGCCGTCAGTGGCATTCACACATGTCGGAATTCAGCAGCCTGTCATCGAACCACTTTACGAGACGCGCCACACAGGCGATGTGTTGATCGACCTTGCCAAACGGCTCGGCGGGACTGTTGCAGCGTCGTTGCCTTTCGAAAACTACCAGGATGTTCTGAAACACGGGATGAAAGGTGTCTACGAATCGGGTGGAGGTGCCGTTGTTTCTGAAGGTGGGAAGCGAATGTGGCTGGAGTACCTGCAGCAGCGGGGATGGCACATCGGCCGCTACAGTTCGTTCGACGAGTTCTGGACGTTGCTGCTTGATCATGGGGGCTGGTGGAATCCCATCCGCAAACCGAAGCCGTGGGAGAAGGTATTCCAGACACCATCGGGGAGGTTTGAGTTCTACTCACAGCGATTGAAGTCGACGGTCGACGCTCTCGTCGAGAAATCAGGCGGGAAGAGTTCTCCCCAGAATCTGGAACTCGTCCTGAACCAACTGAATATTTCTGCCCGCGGGGACAGCGCGTACTTTCCTCACCATGAACCCGTCCCCTATGCGGTAGACTTACCGTTGCACTTGGTCACGTTCCAACCGCTGACGGTTCGGGATGGTAACGGCGCGCACCTGCCGATGATGCAAGAAATGTTCGGCTATACTGTCCGACGGTACTGGGACTCATGGGTAGAAATCCATCCAAAAACAGCGGCAGAGCACAGCATTGTTGACGGTCAGTGGGTATGGCTGGAGTCCTCGGTGGCGAACATCAAGGTGCAGGCGAAGATTAGCCCCGGCATCCTGCCAAACGTCGTTGCTGTTCCGTTTGGCTTGGGACACACATCCTACGGCAGGTATGCAGAGGGTCATGGTGTGAATCCGAACTCCATCATGCGAAACGCATACGATCTTATGAGCGGTAAACCGGCTCTCGAGCTGACCAAGGTGAAAATTTTTGTGGCAACGTGAGGCAAGGAGCAGACTGAATGTCAAAGTGGGCAATGGTGATCGATCTCGATAAGTGCACAGGCTGTGGTGCGTGCATGGCGGCGTGCAACATGGAGAACAACATCGCCATCGTCTCTCCGAAGGAGGCGCAAGAGGGGCGCGTAATGTTCTGGATGGATATGATCACATCCTATGAGGGTGAGTACCCGAACATCGAGGTGAAGCGCGTGCCGAAGCCGTGCTACCATTGCGACGATCCTCCGTGCATCAAGGTGTGCCCTGTGGGAGCAACGTATCGGAACGAAGAGGGGTTGGTTGGTCAGATATACCTCCGGTGCATTGGATGCCGCTACTGTATGGCGGCATGTCCGTTCACTGCGAAAGTGTTCAATTGGGAAGACCCCCGGTGGCTTGAGGGTGCGACAACGTGTTTCAATCCCGACGTTTCCCGACGGATGGTCGGAGTGGTGGAGAAGTGTTCGTTCTGCTCCCATCGTCTGATGAAGGTAAAGGAAGATGCCAACCAGGAAGCGCGAGCAATCCGCGATGGCGAGTATGTACCTGCATGTATGGAGAACTGTCCTGCCGATGCGATCTACTTCGGTGACATTGAGGACAAGCAGAGTATGGTGTCCAAACTTGCCCGCAGCTATCGGGTATTCCGGGTCATGGAGGATCTGGGCGTCGAGCCGAAAGTATATTACCTCTCGAAGAGAAAAGCGTGATGGACATGAAGGCCGAACACGACATCGACCAGGACGAACTTCTGTATCGGCCCATCTACCAGACGGGGAAGGGATTCTACATCACTGCTGGAATTCTACTGGTGGTTATTGGATGGACGGCGTACATGTACATCAACCAGATACGGAACGGACTTGGCGTGACGGGGATGAATCAACCAGTGACATGGGGGTTTTACATCGTCAACTTTGTGTTCTTCATTGGCATCAGTCACGCTGGCACACTCATCTCGGCAATCCTGCGTCTCTCGAAAGCGGAGTGGCGCCGTCCCATTACCAGAATGGCGGAAGTTATTACAGCAATCGTGTTGGCGATTGGCGGGCTTCATCCGATCATCGATCTCGGGCGACCGGACCGCATACTGAATCTCATTGAGTCCGGGCGTCTACAGTCGCCTTTGTTGTGGGACGTTACCAGTATTACTGCGTATTTCACGGCGAGCACCGTGTATCTCTACATCCCGATGATTCCTGACATCGCCAAGGTGCGAGACAGGGGCGGAAAGCTTCAGTGGCTGTACGCATTCATGGCGTGGGGATACCAGGGCACTGAGCATCAGAAGAGAGTCTTAAACCGAGCAATCAACATTCTCATGGTCATGGTCATCCCGATTGCTGTATCCGTTCACACGGTCATCTCCTACATCTTCTCGATGACGCTCCAGCCCGGCTGGCATAGCACAATCTTCGGGCCATACTTTGTGGTGGGCGCGATCTTCTCCGGCATCGCGGCGTTACTCATTGTCATGATCGCATTTCGCAAGGCCTATCATCTGGAGAAATACTTGCGAGAGATTCATTTTCAATATCTTGCAACATTGTTGCTTATTATGTCGATCATTTGGTTCTACTTCACATTCTCAGAATACCTCACAGGTGTTTTCGGCGCTGAGCCACATGAGATGCGAATCATCATGTACAAATTCACTGGACCGTTTGCGATCTTTTTTTGGGGGATGGTTCTCTGCAACTTCGTGATCCCCGTAATCACGCTGAGCTTTAAGCGGTTCAAGACGATTCGGGGCATCCTTATCGCGTCCTGCGCGGTCGTCATCGGGATGTGGCTGGAGCGGTTGATCATTGTTGTGCCGTCCTTGGCAAATCCACGAATGGACCTTCCGATGGGCATCTACATTCCGACTGTGACAGAGTGGGCGTTGTTTGCCGGAGGAATATCGGTCTTCATACTCGGATACATGGTCTTCTCGAAATTCTTCCCGATCATTTCAATCTGGGAAATCGAAGAGGGCCGCACGGAGGGGCTCAAAGAGGTGGAAGAACGGATTCACAGCTACCTCCCTGCCGACGCAGTTTCTTGACTTGCAACAAGAGAAAGTAGTGTTCGATTAGTCCAACCAACACATATACAACAAAAGGAGCACATATGCATCTCATCCGTCCATTCATAGCGATCCTGGTCTGTATGCTAGTACTTGTTCTGACCAGTCAGGGACAGAATAAGTACGCGGGCGTGAAGATCTGCGGGATGTGTCACAAAGCGGAGAAGCAAGGCAACCAGTTGGGGATCTGGCAGAAGAGTAAACACTCGGAAGCATATAAAACACTGGTGAGTGCGAAGGCCGATTCGGTCGCAAGAGCCAAGGGTTTGAAAAAGCCAGCATCAGAATCACCGGAGTGTCTGGAATGCCATGTGGTTGGATACAAAGTTGCTGCGGATCTTGTTGACAAAAATTTCGACTACAAGGACGGCGTCCAATGTGAGACGTGTCATGGAGCTGGCTCTGGGTATAAAGCCATCCCGATCATGAAGGACAAAGTGAAATCAGCCGCTGCAGGGCTGAAGCTGTACAAGAACGAAGCAGAGATTGAAAAGCTCTGTCGAACTTGTCACAACGAAAAGAGTCCGATGTACAAGGGGTTCAAGTTTGAACAGATGTGGGCGAAGGTCAAGCACCCCAAGCCGAAGGCGTAATCACGACTGTCGTTTGTCTCAACATTGAGAGTCCCGGTTCATCGAGAGTCACGCTAAGTAACTCTCTCGTGTCAACCGAGAACTTACCATTCACGACCATTTAAAGAGAAATACCATGCGAGTGCTGAGCAGCATTGTGGTAGTCATGGTTGCAATTGCTGCCTTCGGTCGGGCAGAGGACAAATACATCGGTGTGGCAAAGTGCAAGGCGTGCCACTCCGCTGAAAAATTGGGAGGGCTGGCGTACAAGGTGTGGGAGAAATCCGCTCACGCAAAAGGATATCAAACGCTGATGGGCAATGCGGCGAAGAAGATTGCCAAAGACAAAGGCCTGAAGGCCGCTCCGAACAAGAGTCCTGAATGTTTGAAATGCCACGTGACCGGCGGCGGTACTGCAAAGAATGTCGATGCCGGTTTCAAGAAGGAAGATGGTCTGACGTGTGAAGCGTGCCATAATGCTGCATCCGGCTATCTATCGATTCACAACAAAAAAACCAAGGCGGACAAGGCGAAAGCGAAGGCAGCGGGACTTGTGAAGCCGGCGAAAGATGAGAAGTCATGCACAACGTGCCACAACTCCGAGAGTCCCTCGTTCAAGGGATTCAAGTTCGCGGAGATGTGGAAAAAGATCGAGCACGGACTTCCACCGAAGAAGTAATATCGAGTCCAAACCAATACCGGTACCCTCAACCATGGGGGCGTATCATGTTACGCACCTGCGCCATTTTGCGAGATCGTGACGCCACGATTCGGAACACACGTTGAGTTTGCCACAGAGGAGAATCGTAACAGAAAACTGGTTGCCTCACCCCGGATATGCGCCCACCATCTTCTTGAACCAGCGGTGCACCGCGTGCACCGAGCCGACCGGCTCCAGGAACATAAGCAGGCATTGTCCATGAACTACTGCGATATCATATTTGCGGGCAATGTCTATAGCGTCATCTGATTCAGAGCCTTGCTGCATCCAGACTGTTCGTATTCCCTTCCTAACACAGTCCGAAACAACAACCTCCGTTACCTTAGGCGGCACAACGGTGACAATAGATTTTACCTGTTCAGGCAGGTCCATCACAGAGTGGAAGCACGTTTCGCCCTCGACATCCGGAAGTGTGGGATGTACAGGATAGACTGTGAAGCCCCGCTCCTTCATCGCACGATAAACGATGTTTCCGAACTTTCTTTTATTGGCAGACACACCGACCACTGCAAAGGCTTTTGAAGAGTAGAACCGGCTAATCGTTTCCCTCAAACCATCATTCATCTCAATTCCTCCCGATTAACATCTGTTCCTTTAGTTTGGAAGTGTTCAGCGCCCGATCCCTTCCTTTGTTCTCCCGTCTCCGTCCTTTGAGCTTCTCACCTGTACGTATTCAGCGCTCGCATGTAATTCGCCCGCTCGAACGCGGCTGGATCGGCAACGGATTTCTGGCTCATGCTGCCTTTCATCTGGCTCACGGAAACATATTCATGGTCCAGCATCCATTGATCGAGATCTGTGAGGACTTGCCTGAGATGATCGTGGCCATTCTTCAGGAGGGCGGAACACAACATGGTGACATCTGCCCCAGCCATTAGCATCTTGATGACATCCTGTGCCGTGTGAATCCCGCTTGTTGCCGCGAGGCTTGCCTTGAGCCTGCCGTGAAGTATTGCAATCCATCGCAACGGAAGTCGCAGCGCCTGTGGTGTGCTCAGGATGACGTTCGGCTTTACTTCCAATGTCTCCAGATCGAGGTCCGGCTGATAGAATCTGTTAAACAAGACGAGACCGTTTGCCCCGGCAGTGTCCAATCTTGCCGCCATGTTTGCCATCGAGCTGAAGTATGGACTCATCTTCATTGCAACCGGGATTCTTACCGTTCTCTTCACTGCGCTCAGAATCTCAATGTAGCGGTCTTCAACATCCTGGCTCGTCAGGTACGGATCGGTCGGGATGTAGTACACATTCAATTCGAGGGCATCCGCCCCGGCGTCTTCGATTTTCTTTGCATAGGAAATCCAGCCTCCCGTGGAGATGCCGTTCAGACTGCCAATGACAGGAATACTCAGCGACTTCTTTGCGCGATACACAAGTTCAACATACTCCTCCGGACCCGCGTTGTATTCTCCAATATCCGGAAAATACGTCAAGGCCTCTGCAAAACTCTCCGTTCCGTAGGACAGGTAGTGATTCAGTTCTGCTGTCTCGTGTGCAATTTGTTCCTCGAACAGAGAGTACATGACAATCGCCGCAGCGCCCGCATCCTCGAGTCGCTTCATACTGTCGACAGTGTGCGACAAGGGACTTGCTGATGGGACGAGAGGATTTTTCAGTTTCATTCCCAGATAGTTGGTCGAGAGATCCATGCGGACGTTCCTCATTTACCGTGTTCTGATCTTGTCTGCTTTCCTTTGACAATGACGTAGGCAATCAATGCGAAAATAAAGAATACCAACAGCATCCACGTGTTGCCTTGAAGAGTGCCGATGACCGTCCGGTAGATTTCGAGTACCCAGCGATCTGATGTGAGCTCTAGAATGGTCTCATCCTTCGTTCTTGGAGTGACATATTTTTCCAGGTCCCAGAGGCGCACCCCTCCGGATATGCCCACCACATAGATGGCGAAAACAATGTATCGGCTCCAGGAACTGTAGATGTCCTCGGCAACAAGTCGCCGCAAAATATTGTTGATCGGTGTCTTGAAGATCTTTGCAATGATGATACAAACAACAAACGCAACAGTCAGATTGACGACAAGCAAGGTAAGGAACATACGTGCCTCTCCGGGTAAGTGAATGACTACATCGCTCCGCCATGTGAACGATCCAGGTCTTATGAGTTCATTTCATCTGGTCAGCTTCCTGATGATCTTCCAGTCCGGTTTTTACGGTTGTTCCCTCCTGCGCCAACCGTTCATAGACTTCCCAACGTTTGTTTACATCTTCCTGTGCGAGCGTCATCAACCGCCGTGCTTCTTCCGGGTTGCTTCTGGTTAGCATCTTATACCGGGCTTCCAGGTATGCGTATTGTTCGAAACGGATCTTCGGGGGCTTCGAATCGAGCTTGAATGGGTTCTTGTCTTCTCGTGCCAGCATGGGATTGTAACGGTACAACGGCCAGTGTCCGCTTTCGGTTGCGGCTTTTTGATTGGCCATCCCTTTTGTCATGTTGATACCGTGGGCAATACAGTGGGAGTAGGCGATGATCAGTGACGGACCGTCATACGCCTCAGCTTCCATGAACGCCCGGATCGTTTGTGTATCGTTGGCTCCCATTGCAACCTGTGCGACGTAAACATTTCCATACGTCATCGCGATCAAGCCCAGATCCTTCTTCGCCTGTGGTTTGCCGCCGGCAGCAAACTTTGCGACCGCCGCCCGTGGAGTTGATTTCGACATCTGGCCGCCGGTATTGGAGTAAACCTCCGTGTCCAGGACGAGGATGTTGACATTCTTTCCGGAGGCAAGCACATGGTCGAGACCGCCGAAGCCGATATCGTAGGCCCACCCGTCGCCGCCCACAATCCAGACACTCTTCTTGACGAGGTAATCTGCAAGGCTCAGCAGGTTCTCCGCTTCGGGGGATTTCGTCCCCCGCAGGAGTTCCTTCAACTGTTGTACACGGACGCGTTGTTCATGAATTCCCGCTTCATCGGACTGGTCGGCACCAAGAAGCGCGTGCGCAAGACCCGCGTCGATGGAGGAGGAGAACGACAGTACAAGCTCACGCGCCATCTCCATGAATTTGTCAATCGTAAGACGCATCCCCATGCCGAACTCAGCGTTGTCCTCGAACAACGAATTGGACCACGCCGGGCCGCGCCCGTCATTGTTCACTGTCCAGGGAGTCGTCGGGAGATTGCCGCCGTAGATTGACGAACAACCTGTGGCATTTGCAATGATCATTCGATCGCCAAAGAGTTGTGTTGCCAGCTTGAGGTATGGGGTCTCGCCGCAACCTGTGCATGCGCCGGAGTACTCGAAGAGCGGCTGGAGAAACTGCGAGCCTTTTACGGAGTCCATCCTGACTGCGCGGCGATCAACTTCCGGAAGCCTGAGGAAGAAATCATAGTTCACGCGTTCCTGCTCGCGCAGAGGGGGTTGCGAAGCCATATTGATCGCCTTCAGTCTGGTCTCGGACTTATTCTTTGCCGGACAAATGTCGACACATATCCCACATCCCGTGCAATCTTCGGGAGCAACCTGGATTGAGTACTTCATTCCCTTGTATTCAGGGCCTCGGTAATCAGCCGACTTAAACGTCGGTGGGGCATGTTCGAGCTCTTTCGGTTCGTACACTTTGATGCGGATTGTTGCATGCGGACAGACGAGCGCACACTTGTTGCACTGGATGCATACCGGCTCATCCCACACCGGGATTTCGAGGGCGATATTTCTCTTCTCCCATTGGGCCGTGCCCGTTGGGAAGGTTCCATCTATTGGCAAGGCGCTTACCGGCAGTGCATCCCCAAATCCGGCGATGATCTGCGCCGTCACGTTCTTCACGAAATCAGGCGCCCTATCCGATACGATGGGCGGGAGGGTAATTGAGCTCGTTACGCTTTCGGGAACTCTTACCTCGAAGAGGTTGGCCAGAGTCTGGTCAACTGCAGCGAAGTTTTGCTGGACAATCTGATCCCCTTTCTTTCCATACGTTTTGTTGATCGAGTTCTTAATTGCCTCGATCGCCTGTTCCCGCGGCAAGACGCCCGAAATGGCAAAGAAGCAGGTTTGCATAATGGTGTTCACGCGAGCGCCCATTCCTGTTTCGTGGGCAACCTTGTAGCCATCGATAACAAAGAACTTGATCCTTTTCTCGATGATTTCTTGCTGAATATGTCGGGGAAGTTTATCCCACACCTCGTCGGGTCCGTAGAGACTGTTCAGTAGGAACGTCGCCCCAGGGATGGCATTCTTCAGCACGTTGTATCTCTCGAGGAAGAACCACTGGTGGCAAGCGACAAAATTGGCTTTATCGATGAGATAGGTGGAGTGGATCGGTCTCGGACCGAAGCGAAGATGCGATG
>CAYPVN010000016.1:0-3985 GCA_964414155.1 uncultured Chitinophagales bacterium | reverse complement strand
TTATCGATGAGATAGGTGGAGTGGATCGGTCTCGGACCGAAGCGAAGATGCGATGTTGTTGTCGACCCGGATTTCTTTGAATCGTAGACGAAATACCCCTGAGCGAAGAAATCGGTATCTTCACCGATAATCTTGATGGAGTTTTTGTTCGCGCCCACGGTGCCGTCTGCTCCAAGACCATAGAACAGCGCTCGCACGACGTCGTCCCCCTCCACCGTGAAGTTCGGATCGTATTCAATGCTGGTATGTGTGACATCGTCATTGATCCCCACAGTGAAGTGGTTCTTCGGCCTCTCCGACCGCATAGCATCCAACACTCCTTTGACGTTCGCAGGAGTGAACTCCTTCGATGAAAGTCCGTAACGCCCGCCGATCACTTTCGGCAACGACTTCATAGGAAGTGTTCCTGCGGCAACTGATTCAGACAACGCATTGACGGCGTCCAGATAGAGCGGCTCTCCGGCGCTTCCAGGTTCCTTCGTACGATCAAGGACCGCAATCGTTTTGACTGTAGGAGGAAGAGCTTGAACGAACTCACGGACGGCGAACGGCCTGAAAAGGCGGACCTTCAAGAGGCCAACATTCTCGCCCCGGGCGTTCAGATACTCTACCGTTTCATGGACCGCTTCCGCTCCTGATCCCATGATGACGATAACTCTCTCCGCGGTGAGTGATCCGCTGTACTCGTACAACCTGTACGCTCGACCGACGACCGAGGAAAACTTGTCCATGGCTTTTTGAACGATCGCGGGGAACGCGTCGTAATACGCGTTGACACTCTCGCGCGCCTGGAAAAACACATCGGGGTTTTGGGCAGAACCTCGCAGGACGGGATGTTCCGGCGAGAGTGCGCGAGCCCGATGAGCACGAATCAGTTTGTCATCGATCATTGCCCGTAGATCATCGTCCGTTAGCTGCTCGATCTTCATCACTTCATGCGAAGTTCTGAACCCGTCGAAGAAGTGGAGAACGGGTATCCTCCCTTCCAAAGTGGCCGCCTGAGCAATGAGTGCGAAGTCCATTACTTCCTGCACGGAATTCGAAGCAAACATGGCAAACCCGGTGGAGCGTGTCGCCATGACATCGCTGTGATCGCCAAAGATCGACAAAGCCTGTGCGGCAACAGATCGCGCCGAGACATGAAACACGGTTGACGTGAGTTCGCCGGCAATCTTGAACATGTTGGGGATCATGAGCAACAATCCCTGCGAAGCGGTGAATGTGGTGGAGAGGGCTCCGGTCTGTAAGGCGCCGTGTATTGCGCCCGCCGCTCCTCCTTCGCTTTGCATCTCGGTTACGGATGGGACTGTTCCCCAGAGATTCTTTCTTCCCTGCGAAGACCATTCATCCGCCCATTCTCCCATGTTCGAGGAGGGAGTTATGGGATAAATAGCGATTACCTCGTTGAGTTTGTGTGCGACGTACGCGGCCGCTTCGTTGCCGTCGATGGTAACGTATTCCCGGGGGTGATCAACCCCGATCTTGCTTTTGTTGACCATATCTAATGCTTGCCTTTCTTCATTCACGAGCATTTCTGTTTCGGAGGGGTCAAGAAACATGCCACTTACGGCGTGAGGAAAAGTTCTGAACACATACACGTGAGCATGTCTTCAGAATCCTGCATTCTCATTTGTAATAACTCATCAGGCAGAATTCTCACATTTGGCACATTTCCGCTATCCACCAACGCCTGGCACTGGCAATCACAACGAACAGGGGGGGAACCGGTGGCACATTCCTTGAACTCTATCGTTTAAAAGGCCGCAGGGCCTGAGAGGAGAGGACTGAACACAATGAGAAAGCAGGAATCACTTGATTATCATGCGCACGGTCGAAGAGGCAAGATAGAGGTTGTCTCTTCAAAACCCTGTGCAACGCAGCGTGATCTCTCTCTCGCATATACTCCGGGAGTGGCCGAGCCATGCAAGGAAATCTATGTCAACCCCGACAACGCATATCTGTACACAGCCAAGGGAAATCTTGTGGCCGTTATTTCAAACGGCACTGCGGTTCTGGGACTTGGTAACATTGGACCTCTGGCAGGCAAACCCGTTATGGAAGGGAAAGGCGTTCTCTTCAAACGGTTCGCGGATATCGATGTGTTTGATATAGAGCTGAACTCTCAAGACCCGGATGAGATCATCAAAGCAGTACAGATGCTTGAACCAACATTCGGCGGAATTAACCTTGAAGACATCAAGGCGCCGGAATGCTTCTACATCGAAGAGTCGTTGAAGAGAACAATGAACATCCCGGTATTTCACGATGACCAGCACGGGACGGCCATCATCAGCGGCGCCGCGCTGTTGAACGCTATCGAGCTTGTGAACAAGCGCGTCGAAGCGATCAAGGTTGTCTTCAGTGGTGCAGGTGCTGCCGGGATTGCATGCGCCAGATTCTATGAACAGCTTGGCGTGAAACGGGAGAACATGATTCTCGTCGACACCAAGGGTGTCGTGTACAAGGGACGGAAAGAGGGGATGAATCCATACAAGGAGTATTTTGCGTTCGAAACCGATGCCAGGACGCTGGCAGATGCAATGAGGGGAGCGGACGTATTCTGTGGGGTCTCTTCCAGGGATGTTGTCTCGAAGGACATGGTGAAGTCCATGGCTGATAACCCGATTGTCCTTGCAATGGCCAATCCCGACCCGGAGATCACCTATGAAGATGCCGTTGCGGCGCGTGATGACATCATCATGGCTACCGGACGTTCAGACTATCCGAACCAGGTTAATAATGTTCTTGGGTTTCCGTTCATTTTCCGGGGCGCACTGGACGTTCGTGCCACGTCGATTAACGATGAGATGAAGATCGCCGCTGCGTATGCACTGGCGAATCTGGCAAAGGAAGATGTACCAGATGCGGTCATCCGCGCATACGGCGGCAAGAGAATTGAATTCGGCCGCGAGTACATCATACCAAAACCATTCGACACACGGGTTCTGCTTTGGGAAGCCGCTGCGGTCGCGAAAGCGGCGATGGATTCGGGTGTTGCACGCGTACCGATCAGAGATTTTGAGGCATATAGAGATTCGTTGGAGGCACGTCTCGGGAAGTCACGAGAAGTGATGCGCGTGTTCATACACAACGCCCAGCGCGCGCCAAAGCGGATTGTTTTCCCCGAAGGAGAGGAAGAGAAGATTCTCCGGGCGGCACAGATCATCGTGGATGAGGGTATTGCGCAGCCGATTTTGATCGGCAGCAGGAGCCTGATTCGTCAGCGGATTGCAGATCTCGGTTTGGAGCTGCCGGATGTGAGTGTGTTCAATCCCGGCAAGTCGCCGAAATTCGATGAGTATATCACGGCCTATTACACCGCCCGGCAGCGGAAAGGGTTGACGCGGTTTGACGCCGAACAGCAAATGAAAACCCATAATGTGTATGGGATGATGATGGTACGGCAAGGCGATGCGGACGGACTGATTTCGGGACTTACACAGCACTACCCGGATACGGTGCGTCCCGCCCTGCAGATTATCGGGAAGAAGGACGACGTCAAGGTCATTGCGGGTCTTTACATGTTGGTTTTCAAGAACCAGACGTATTTCATCGCTGACGCAACGGTGAACATTGAACCAACATCTGAGCAGCTGGCCGAGATTGCTCTCCTGACGGCCGAGCGCGTGAAGCAATACGATATCGTTCCACGTATTGCAATGCTGTCCTTCAGCAACTTCGGGAGCGTCAAGCATCCGCTGGTAGAGAAGGTTCAAAGAGCCGTCGAGATTGTGAGGCGAAAGGCTCCGGAGATTATCATTGATGGCGAAATGCAGGCTGATACGGCGGTGGTTCCGGAAATCCTAAGCGAGTGGTATCCCTTCAGCTCTGTTGTGGGTAGTGCAAATGTGTTGATCTGTCCGGATCTCACCTCTGCCAACATTGCCTACAAACTTCTGTCACGACTGGGAGGTGCGACCGCAATCGGGCCGATGCTGATGGGTATTCGGAAACCGGTTTATCTTCTGGTTCCCGGCAATGATGT
>CAYPVN010000015.1:0-21002 GCA_964414155.1 uncultured Chitinophagales bacterium | reverse complement strand
GAACCAAATTTGGATAGTCGATAATTTTAACAATCGGATACTACGGTTTGATGTGCAGATAGGGGCAACCACTGCTGTAAAAGAAGATCTTTTATACACCGAAAGACCAGTGGCGTATTCACTCTCGCAAAACTACCCCAATCCGTTCAACCCGAGCACAACAATTACATTTGCTTTGAAGAACACTGAATACGCGACCGTCACAGTCTATAATCTGCTCGGTCAGCAAGTGACAACGCTCTTTAGCGGAGTGGCGATGGCAAACGACCGGTATTCTCTTTCTTTTGACGGGACAAATCGTCCGAGCGGGGTGTACTTCTACACGCTTCGTTCTGCAAGCAGTAACGCAGCGAAGAAAATGATCCTGATGAAATAGTATATCACACTCGGCGGAATCATTGTGTCAATGGTGACTAGAGGGGTGGCGTGAGCCACCCTTCTAATGCATAAAACGGCAACAACTACCGTATTCTTCCTGATGTTCAATGAGCCACAACAAGATACAATTAGCGATACTCCTTTTGTTGGCAACACCGGATTTGGCTGTTTATGCTCAACGCTCGTTGTTCAGGTGCTACTCCAAGTAAAAAAACTGATATTGCAGAAATAGTAGCACAGCCATATCAAAAACCCTTCAAAGGTTCTATGTCAAAAATGAATGCGGCTGCTTCCTTTTTGTGCCAAGAAGCAGCCGCTTTCTTGATCGATTGGATGTAATTGTGAGTTCATCACATTCATTATTCATAATCTCCGTAGTCTGCTTCTGGTCCGTCTTAATGTGCAGCGAATTGAAGGGCTGGCAAGTAACTGGCCCTTCATTTGTTGCGGTGACTGACGCTAGGGGATATAAGGCTCTTGTGCTAGTGCCTACTAATGCCAGTCAGGCAATTAACGGGAACCTGCCAGCGATTCTTTTTTTGCATGGGATCGGCGAACGCGGCGATGATCTGAACCTCCTTAAGCAGAATGGATTTCCGAGAATTCTGGAAGGAGATCAACAATTCCCGTTCATTTTTATCATGCCGCAATGTCCATCGAGCACCGAATGGTACTACACGAATGCCGACAATATCAGCGCCATGCGGATGTTTCTCGATGATATCCTTGGTCGATACCCGATAGATCCAGATCGACTGTATATCACCGGACTAAGCATGGGAGGGATTGGGTCATGGTACTTTGCAATCAAGATACCCGAACGATTTGCCGCGTTAGTTCCGGTATCGTTCAGAGGAGATGGTTGGTCGCCCGAGCCTGCAAAGGGCATACCCGTTTGGGCGTTCCACGGTGCCAATGATGGAGTCATTCCCTTAGCGAATGCTCAGACACTTGTAAACCAATTCATAGCTGCAGGGGGCAGCGTTAGATTCACTATATACCCAAATGGCGGACACGATGCCTCAACATGGACGGTGACCTACAACGATCCCGATGTTTATGATTGGATGTTGAGAAAAAAGAGAGTGACAGTCTCAACACCGACGGACAATTCATGGATGTCCATACCGCAAGGATTTTCGTTGGATCAAAACTTTCCAAATCCATTTAATCCGACGACAACGATCAAGTTCGGATTACCGGAGGAAAGCGAAGTATCGTTGAAGATCTATGATGTGCTTGGTAGGGAAGTTGTTACGTTAATAGATAACGAACTTTCTGCTGGATACTACAATTACAATTGGAGTGCATCTGGACTATCGAGCGGTATGTATATCTATCATATCAGCGCAACCGCGTACGTGGGAAATGAGCAACAGAACTTTACACAGGTGAAGAAACTGATGTTGCAGAAATAATTGGAACCATTACCATCAACCCTTGAAAGGTTATGTTTTTAAAAGAGGAGAATTGTTCGAATAACGTTGACTCCTCGAAACCTTTCAAGGGTTTTATATTATCTTATTAAGATTCTTGATACATTTCCTTTTTATTCATTGTTTACTTACTGATGTCTCAAAGATTGAATCGCTATTGTATCTTGCGGAATTCAGCTTCTTGAAAGTTTTATGCACACAGTAACCCCACTATTCACGATTGGCTTCTGACGAAGATAAGACAATGAGGAATGAAAAAGCGATATCTCGTCACGTTAGGTAACGCCGACTCCACGCTAATCAAGATCTTGACTGCGTCCGCCGTGATGTTCTTTTATTCTGTCGGATTCGGACAAGTAGATATTGAATCTATTGCTAGACTGCATTTCACAATCGAATCTGAACCGGACAATTGGTTTGAAGGGTACAATTCGATTCTCTCCGGTTCGTTTTCTCCATATTCATCTCACCGAAGCGGTTCCCCGCGCGACTCCGCTTTTGTTGTTCGTACATCCGGCGAAGAGTCGATGATCGAGTGGTGCACGGCATCAGTGCCTCAATCGTGGAAAGGTGATTCAGCATCGTTTCTTTGGGTTTGCGGCTTCGGTAATAATCTTGGCAACGAGCGGTTCGACCTAGAGATCGACAACTCGTATGTTCTCTCCTTCTCAACACCGAACAACAGTTCATGGACTGTCTCCGGCAAAGGTGGTAGCCTTGCATTCGTTGCAGCCGCAAGAAACTCGAACGGCGCAAATCTTGGCTATATGGCTCTAACGGTGCCTCGTTCGAAGATTCTGGTAGGCAAACCCCTCACTGTTCAGGTGCGTGGAAGAAAAGGACGTACGGAAGTGTGGTATAGGTTGTTTACCTACAGAGATGCGATTCGGTTCTTTCAGAGGGACGAAAGCCGCGACTTCTACTCTCAGGTTGAGTTGTGGCATTATGGAGACGCGTCACTTGCCGTGTGCGGTAGAAAGAAAGATGCCGGTTCGAAAGTAGGACTTCTATCTTCGGGCAAATTGATTGCGGAGGAGGTCCTTCTTCCTGATGGAGTTATTGCAAAGACTTCTGTCTTTATTCCCCGCCATCTTCAACCACACAACAATCAGATTACAGTAATTCGGGTTGCGGACAGAACTGTTGACACGCTTCGTTGGAATCAAATCAACCAACAGAGGCTTAGAGCGTTTCTACAAGAGCAGGTAGAGTGCGAGCGGTACGTTTTTCCGCCCGGCGAACTTCCCGAGGTCCAGTGGAAGAACCCTGCAATGGTTGATAATGAGATGGGAAAATTCTCACTGAAGGTGGTGTACTATGATAAGAATATGCGACAGGTTGCTCGTGCCGACAAGATGGGACGATATGCCGCTGTAATAGAAGGAGAACTTCCTTCGGGGTTCACGATGAGACGGTTTATCACACTTTATTGCTCGCCCGTTGAGTTTGATGATTACAGTGAGAATATCCCGGTTAAGTTTAATCAGTTAAAAAGTTATGGCATCAGTAAGGCACAGTGGCAGCTGTACGAGCAGAGCGAGAACCGGTTTGCTTTTGGTACCATGAAAATGCTTCCAATGCATGACGCGGATGCGGCAGTGTTTCTTGCGGGTCTCTCAGAACTTGATTCTGCTGCGAATGTGACAGATACACCTCGACTCAGGGACCGTCAATGGTGGATTGCGTTCAAGCAAATCCTCTTCGGAAAAAGGGCAACCATGCTCTCGTTGCCGAAGAAGGAAAACACGGCAAGCCTTCTTCTTGAAGAAACCCCGGCTTCGATAACTCCTTTCATTCAAAAACATCTCGAACAAATTCGTAGCGTGTGCCAGGATTGGGCCGGCGAAACCGGCGTGCCACACGTGGCGCTGGTTGTGTACAAAGGCAGGGTTGTGTTTCATGAGGCATTCAACGCCAAAGCAAGCAACCATGCAGTTAATGTTGAATCCCGGTTATGGATGGCTTCAATCACAAAACTTCTCACTGGTGCACTGATGATGCAGTTTGTCGATCAGCGACTTGTTGAACTTGATGCCCCTGTCGCAAAGTATCTTCCTGAATTGTCACAAGGTGCTAGCAGTAATCTGACGGTCCGGCAACTGTTTACGCACACTACAGGATTGGATGATTGGGCGGGCGAATGGGCTTCGGACTGGAACCCTGCGCTTGAAAATTACATTGCTCAAGCTCTTCCCTCCACAAAAGTAGGGGAGAAATTTTCATATAATAGGGTAGGCTATGCAATTGCAGGGAAGGTGATGGAACGGATTACAGGGCGTGCTGTGCCTTATTTGTTCCAGGACTATCTCTTCACTCCCCTCGGAATGAAATCTGCGTACGCTGACAACACCTATGGTGGGTTGTATTGCACTGCCATTGATCTCGCCCGTCTCGGGCAGATGCTGTTGAATCGGGGAACGTATAACGGGCACAGGTTTTTCTCTGAAGACTCTTATCGTCAAATGCTGCCTGCCAAGCTTGCCGGCATTGATCGTCTATGGGGCATCGGAACATCACTGATGGAAGAACATGGATTAAGTCTAGAAGCGTTCGGGCATGCTGCTGCGTCGGGCGCAGTGTTCCGTGTTGATCCCAAGAATGAGCTGATCATTGTTTCTGCAAGAAATACGGTTGGCGGAAATCAGGAAGAGTTTGAAAAGCGACTAGTAGAAGCGTGCACTGCCCCATTCCAGCATCCGTGAAAATCTGACGGTCGAACCAACGGTGAACAATGCCTCCACACTAAGTCTGGCACAGCGCAACAAACGGGGACAGGTAGCGCTACTCTTGCCGGTGTTTCTGCTTGTGGGATTTTTCTCTCTCATCCCGTTGCTGCGCGGAATCTATCTCGGTTTTACTGATTATCGCCTCGGCGATCCGATCACGTTCAATGGTTTGGAAAATTATGCTCAGTTGTTTAGGGATAAATATTTTTGGTATTCGTTCAGAGTAGGCATTGTATGGACTCTTGTTGTTACGGCGCTTCAGGTGCTTCTTGGCTTGGGGCTTGCCCTTTTGTTGAATACGAAAATCCGTTTTACATCCTTCTACACTATTATCATGCTGATACCGTGGGCAACGCCCCCCATTATTCGGGGGATCGTCTGGCGCCAAATGTATGACCCTGATGCAGGTGCATTGAATATTATGCTCATGGATGTTGGACTAATTTCAGCCCCCATAAACTGGCTTTCAAGTTTCGAGCATGTTATTCCCGCAGTGGTCATGGCCGGAGTATGGGGTGAGATCTCAAAGGCTGCGGTCTTTCTTCTTGCGGGCTTGCAATCAATCTCGACTGATTTATACGAAGCGGCCCGGCTTGATGGGGCGGGACGCTGGGAGGAGTTCTGGCACATAACCCTCCCGACCCTTAAACCTGTCATGGCTGCAATTGTGTCCCTGTCGTTCATGTGGAATTTCAATACGTTCGGTCTTGTCTGGGTTCTCACGCAGGGTGGTCCCGGTGGGATGACGCGCCTGCCAATGCTCGCAGCGTATGAAGAGGCATTCCGGTATGGTTATGTTGGTTATGCTGCGGCGATTGGCAACGTCATGGTAGTGGTTCTTTCCATCGTGCTCTTCATGTATATTCGTGTTCAACTTCGCGAGAGAACTACGGCATGAAAGAGAATAAAGGATTTGTGAAAATAGTGATTCACAGCTTGATCATCGTGTACCTGATCTTTCTTTTATTCCCATTGTTCTGGGTCGTGTCAAGTTCGATGAAGCCTACGCAGGAAATATATTCCGGTGCGCCCACGATTTTGCCGCAGAGCGTGACGCTCGACCATTATGCATCCGTGTTTGGTGAGCAACGAGTTCTTAGGAGTATGTGGAATAGTGTGATTGTCGGAGTCATCTCGACAATTATTGTTATAGCTCTTGCCGTTCCGTCGGCGTACGCTCTCGTGCGGTACAAGTCCATGGCGAACAATGCCATGATGGGCTGGATCCTCACATCGCAAATCTTTCCTGTGATTCTGATAATGACCCCGCTGTATGTGTTGCTTCGGCGGGTGGGTCTCACTGATTCGCTCACCGGACTGACATTGGTCTATGTTGTATGGGCGTTGCCGTTTGTGTTGTGGATGTTGCATGGGTATATCAAGAGCATACCCGTTGAGCTTGAAGAGGCTGCGTCCATCGATGGCGCTTCACGGTTACAGATTATTTACCTTGTGATTATGCCATTGCTTCTTCCCGCAATTGGAGCGTCGGCGTTGTTTGCATTCGTCTCTGCATGGAATGAATTCTTCTTTGCTCTCGTACTTATGAAAAGCCCTGAGTTGGTGACGCTGCAAGTTGAGCTGGCGCGGTACACAGGAATGGAAGGCCAGGCGCGCACTGGACCTCTCGCTGCGGCGAGTGTAATTGCGACAATTCCATCTGTCATACTGTTTGGCTTCTTGCGAAAATGGTTCACTGCAGGCTTGGTGTCGGGAGCGATGAAGGGATGACGAAGTACATTGCGATCGGTGTCCTGGTGTTGGTTCTGGCTGCGGTCTTGGGCTACTGGAGTCTCTATCATAAGACTGCCACTGAACCGGAACATCTTCGCTTTGTCAGTCTTGCGTGGCAAGAACAGGCAATTGCAACCAACAAATCAATTGTGGGCGAATGGAATGCAATCCATCCGAATCTTCAGGTAGAGTATATACAGGGAACATGGAATTCAGTCGATGACTATTTGATTACAGCATTTGAAACCGGCGACGTTCCCGATGTATTTCACTATGAGTCGTCGGTGATCATAAACTATGTCACGCGCGGCTATCTTACAGACCTTGCGCCGTACATTCAGCCGGAAATGAGAAATGACATTCTCGATGTTGCGTGGGCAACTGTCACGCGACCGAATGGCGAGGTCGGCGGTGTTCCATTTCTTATTGAGTCTCTGGTGGTGCTCTACAATAAAACGCTGTTCGAACAGGCGGGAATCGTTCCGCCATCAATCGAACGTCCATGGACCTGGGACGACATGCGCAACGCTGCCCGTGCGTTGACAAAAGATCTCAATGGCGACGGCATCGTTGACCAGTACGGAGCCGGCATCGGGCTGCGCAATTCTGCCAACATTATCATGAACACTTCAATTAGTTTTGGTGGATCGTTTTTCCGCAAGGATGGAAACCATTTTATTGTAAAGGTCGGAGGCCCGGAAAAGAAACTTCTAGGTACAATAGTTGACATGCTCTATTCCGACAAAACGATGTCACCTTCCAGCATTGGGCAAACAGGGGCTGGGATGATTCCGGGATTCTTTAGTGGAAGATATGCCATGCTGATTGGCATCGGGGCGTGGGGACGGCAGCAACTCGTTGAAAACGCTCCACCACATTTTCGATGGGGAGTCATGCCGCCTCTGAAAGCAGCCACGCAAATGCTTGGCGCAAGCGCACAGACGTTAAGCATTCCCAAGAAATCCAAACGAGTGAAAGAGGCAATGGAGTTCATCAACTTCATGTTAAGCTCAAAGAACATGGCGCGGCTCGCGCTCAACGACTGGATGATTCCTGCGCGCAAGTCATGCTTGGCAATGCCGGCGTTTCGGGATAGTGCGAGTGGCTGGGACATCACTTGCGATGCAGTACAGTTTCTTTCCACCGGCACATGGTTGGGAGCCCCCGGATACGTCGAGTGGAAAAGTCGCGTTGCAATTCCCATCCTCCAGGAGTTGTTCGCAGGACGTCTAAGTGTGGACGAAGCCGCGCAACGAATTGAACTCGAAAGTAATGTTGTCCTCTCGCGTTACGAGAAGCGCGGGGAGGCATGGTGATGACACTGTCGGAACGTGCGCGTGGTGCTCTTGTCGGGCTTGCTGTTGGTGATGCACTCGGAGGTCCTACTGAAGGAAAGACCCCGCAGGATATCGCGGCTCGCTGGGGACGTGTTACGGATTTTCTTGCTGACGATCAAAGTGGAAGCGATGACACAGAGTATGCGTTGTTTAGTGCGCGGTTGTTGCTTCTTCATGGACGTGAGTTGAACTCCACGCATATCGCAAATGCGTGGCGGAGCGATATTATCAAAGCATCGAACGCGTACAAGGGCGCAGGGTTCAGTGAGATGATGGCAATTGTAAATCTCCGCGAGGGAATTCAGCCTCCGGCGAGCGGACAGCATTTACACAGTTGGAGCGACGGGCTTGCAATGCGCGTTGCTCCCTTCGGGATTGCAGCAAGTGGCGATCCTCAGTTGGCGGCACATCTTGCGGCCGAGGATGGCGCTGTGAGTCACGCGGGCGAGGGAATATTCAGCGGTCAGGCGGTTGCGGCGGCAGTTGCTGTTGCAATGACTGGTGCGCCGCTGGAGAAAATTCTTCACGCGGCAATGGATGTCATTCCGAAGGATTCATGGGCAGCTAATGCAATTGCGCAGGGTGTGAAGATTGGCGAGTCTGCACCCGACGTGTGGAGCGCACTTGAGCCGTTGCATACTGCTCTTGCGTGCTCATATTATTTCTGGTCCGATGTTGCGCCGGAAGCCGTCGGACTTGCATTCGGGATTGTGGCGGCAGCGCAGGGGAAGTTTGAAGATGCTGTGCTTGGTGCTATCAATGTTGGGCGGGACACCGATACTATTGCAGCCATTGCAGGAGCAATTTGTGGCGCGTCGCAAGGCGTTGGCGTAATTCCCGAACGCTGGGCGCGCCGGGTATCCTCTGCGCGAGGCGTTTGCATTGCTGCTGTGAAAAATATGAGCGTGGTTTCCGTTGCGGATGAACTTGCATTGCTTGCCGAAACCTGGAAAGAAAGAAGATGAACACAATCAGGCAACGTGCACGAAATGCAATGATGGGCCTTGCAATAGGTGATGCACTCAGCTGGACCGCGATGTTTCATCGCAGCTATTTACTTCCTCCCTGGACTCGAAAAATTCGCCGCGAGATCGATGCTGCCTCCGAGACATCGAACGTTCTTTCCTTGGCTATGCCGTTTTCTTTGAACCAGCCGGCAGAGGTCTTTGACATCGCTCCGACGGATGATTCGGAGTGGGCTGCGTTTTCGGCGAATATTCTTCTCAAACAGGACGACAGATTTGAAGACGCATTGCTTGACGCATGGCTCACGCTCGCACAGTCGGGCGAAAGCATCAAAGGTGGAGTGAGTACGCAAGCTGCATTGAGTAACCTGTGTAAAGATATTAAGCCTCCTCGTTCGGGGAGAGAGAACCCGCATTACTTCGACGACGGCGCTGTCTCCCGTGCGGTACCTATCGGCATTTTCTGCGCGGGCAATCCAGAGAAAGCGGCACAGATGGCTGCGCTTGATGCCTCAGTCACAAATGCGGAAGATGGCATATGGGCAGCGCAGGCGATGGCAATAGCCGTAAGTCTCGCTTGTGTGGGGAACAATGCAAACGAGTTTCTGGGAGCGTCAATCCAAGTTCTCCCACAGTCCTCATTAGTTCGACGGAAAGTTGACGAGGCGCTTGCTCTCGTAAAGGAGTGCGGGTCTCTGTTCTCAGTGCTGCCGAAGCTCCAGAACACGATCATCAATCAAGAGTACAGTTATGGGAACGCTGCGCCGGAAACTCTTGCTCTCACCTTTGTTATTGCAAAGTTGATCGGGCACGACTTTGAACGTGCCATTACAGCTGCCGCGTCGTTTGCGAAGACCGCAGACTCTCTTCCGGCCACCGTCGGTGCGCTTGTTGGAGCGATGAACTCCGGAGTGATCGCAAGTGAGAATTGGCTTGCTGTAATAACAACTCTGAAAGGCATTTGCATTCCCTCTCTGGCGGGAACGAATTTCCTTGAGCTTACGAACCATCTTGTTGATGCAGCCCTCAAGAACCATGGCGATAGTGTATGAGAATTTCATGGATCGACATACCTGCACGTATTGAACACGAGTTGAAGCAACTTCAAGAAGAGGGTGAAGATGTTACAGAGTTAGTACGCCGATGGGAAGATCTGAAGAGGCAGAATCTTCCCGAGTCGGAGTTTCGGAACAGGGCAGAGGAGTTCTATTTCGAGATTGAAGACGGTTTGTCGGCCGGGAGAGACTTCCCTCATGAGCCGTCATCATGGAATGCTGTGATCCAGCTTTGTCAGATCGAGGCTGAAGAGGTTCCACCGTATTCTCCAATATTTCTTGAAAACAGAATTCTGGGAGGGTGGCTCGGTAGAGCGGCGGGTTGCCTTTTGGGGAAGCCGGTCGAGAAAATCCCACGTCAGGCTGTCAAAGAAATGCTTTTGTCAAACGGCACTTGGCCGATAAGAGAATATATTACGGAGCGGGGAATTCCACAATCCATTCTGGAACAATATCCATGGAATAAGCATAACGGAAGAGAGAGCCTACGAGAAAACATTGTCTGCATGGCAGAAGATGATGACATGAACTACCCCATGCTCAACCTCCATATTCTTGAGACGTATGGCAAGAATTTCGACTCGGAGCATGTTGGTCGCACATGGCTCGCCATGCTTCCTGTTCTCTCCACATTCACCGCTGAAAGAGTCGCGTATGTGAACTCTCTGTCGGGAATCCAACCTCCCCAAACTGCACTTCAAAGAAATCCATACAGGGAATGGATTGGCGCTCAGATCAGGGCGGATATATGGGGATGGGCTTTACCGGCACAGCCTTTCCGCGCAGCCGAATTGGCGTGGCGTGATGCGAGCCTGAGCCATGTGCGGAACGGTATCTATGGTGAAGTGTTCTTCGCTGCTGCAATTGCTGGCTCGTTTGATCGGGATGATATACGTGAAATTGTTGGCAACGCGTTGAAATTCATCCCACCACAATCGCGTTTTGCGGAAGCTGTTCGGTACGTGCTCGCTCTGCCAGTGGAGAAAGTGAGCTGGGAAGAGACTGTGAATTTGCTCTATGATAAATATGGTTCCTATCACTGGGTGCACACAATTAACAATACAGCACTTGTTGTAGCGGCACTTCTTTCTAGCGATAACGATTTTGGCCTGGCAATCTGCAATGTGGTGATGGGGGGATGGGATACGGATAGCAATGGCGCCACCGTTGGCTCGATTATGGGAACAATGCTTGGAGCCGATAAACTCCCGCATCAATGGATTGAACCGTTGCACGATCGAATTCGCACCAGCCTCAAGGGGTTCGACAATGCAACGTTCAGCGACCTTGCACGCCGCACAGTGCGCGTGGCACAATTTCATTCAACAGATTCAACACAATGAGAGCACCACATGATTTCGAAATCTGAACTTCTGAAAGACAAGCCACGGTTGGTTGATCGTGCATCCGCGTGTCTGATTGGACACGCAATCGGCGATTCGTTTGGTGATGCCGCACGTTCGCCGGAGAATCAATTCCGGTTTGGTATTACGACAGATTTTCCTGAGGGTCCCACTCCGGGTACAGACGATACCGAGTTCGCCCTCCTTACAGCCCACACGCTTATCAATGCCAATGGAGAGATCACGGACGCGCATGTCCTTGAAAGCTGGGTGACACACGTATTGCCATTACAAGAGTTAAAGCGCGGCGGGGCAAGCGAGCGTGAAGCTGCAGTCAACATCCGGCGAGGTGTGTTTCCGCCGCTGTCAGGAGAGTACAACTCGCACTGCCTGAGTGATGGGGCGGCAATGCGCATAACGCCAATAGGGATTGTATGTGCGGGTGACCCCGAACGTGCAGCACGATTGGCTGAAATTGAGGCCCGCATTAGTCATTCACGCGACGGGGTCTGGGGTGCTCAAGCGATTGCCGCGGGAATTGCCGTTGCGATGGCTGGTGGAGACTTGGAGGAGGTTTTGCAAATGGCAGTACACACTACTCCCGTCGACTCGTGGATGAGGTACACTCTCGAAAAAGCACTCAGTATTATTGATGAGAACGACACATGGGAAGAGGCCTGGGTGCCGTTACATGCCGCGCTTTGGACGGAATACAAAGCTGTCGCTCCGGAAGCCGTCGCATCTGCTTTTGCGGTGTTCAAGATGGCCAATGGTAATTTCCAGCGCTCAATCATCCTTGGAGGTAACTTCGGTCGTGATGCAGACACCATTGCTGCCATCGCAGGCGCACTGAGTGGCGCATTCCAAGGGCTTGGTCACATTCCCCACCCCTGGGTGGATAAGGTGAGAATTGCGGCCGGTAATTGTCTTCCCTTCACGAAAGGGAAAGATATTATTGCGGTTGCCGAAGCACTTGCCGCTCTTATCAAGAAGTAGATCTATGGACTACGTGCAACTCGGCCGCTCAGGTCTTCGTGTTAGCAGGCTTTGTCTCGGTACAATGAATCTTGGCAAGCACGTGGATGAGCGCACCAGCTTCTCATTGCTCGATGCTGCTCTTGCTGCAGGTATCAACTTCATCGACACTGCTGATGTATACGGCGGGATAGGAGTGCGTGGTAGAACTGAAGAGATCATAGGACGATGGCTCTGTCAAGGGGGTGGTCGGCGAGAGAAAATTGTGCTTGCCACGAAGGTGTATGGCAAGATGGGTGAGGGGACCAATGAACGCGGTTTGTCCGCCTATCACATCCGGCACGGGTGCGAAAACAGTCTGCGAAGATTGCAGACCGATCACATTGATCTATACCAGATGCACCACGTTGACAGGGCTACTCCCTGGGAAGAAATCTGGCAGGCAATGGGTCAGCTTCAACAGGCGGGAAAAATCGTTTATACAGGAAGCAGCAACTTTGCGGCATGGAACATCGTTCAGGCGCAACACACAGCACGTGAATGGCATCTACCCGGGCTGATTTCTGAACAGAGCCTCTACAATCTCACTAATAGAATGGTGGAGTTGGAAGTGATACCCGCCTGTCGGGCATTAGGTATCGGACTCACTCTATGGAGCCCTCTCGCGGAGGGACTGCTCGCCGGAGCTTTTGACGATACAAAGGGACTTCGGAGGAAAACTGAGCCCGTGCAGAAGCAGCTTGCTCGGTTTCGGAAACAGGTGGAGCAGTATGAATTATTCTGCAAGAGTTCAGGAAAGACCCCGGAAGCCGTTGCACTTGCCTGGCTTCTGAAGAATCCGATTGTGAGTTCGGTGATTATCGGACCGAGAACAGTCGAGCACTTACATGGGATGGTAGAAGGTATGGAAACAGATCTTCGGGAAGATGAACTCAAGACACTCGATGAAATCTGGCCGGGTCCGGGCGGTGAAGCGCCGGAAGCATACGCATGGTAAGACAATGAGAACAACGAAACGACAGTGGGCGTCGGCTGGTCGAAAAGACAACAGCATCCGATCAGATTGCTATGTTGAACTGACAATCGCCAAGCGGGGGGGCATATCAATCGATCTTTCCAGCAGGGTCGATGCGTTGTACGGAGATTCAATCCGGGCGCTGGTCAAAGATGTTCTTTCGACAATGAGTGTCGAGCATGCTGCAGTCAGAATCGTAGACAGGGGAGCGGTTCCATTTGTCATCGCTGCACGTGTTGAGGCTGCCGCAAAACGTGCTCTCCCTGAACTCCATCAAGTGTACCTGTTGCGCACACACTTGAAACGAAAAGCGTACGACAAAAATCGTTTACGACGCACTCGTCTTTATCTTCCCGGAAATGACCCCCGCTTTTTCCTCAATGCGGGTTTGTACACACCAGACTGTATCATCCTCGATCTCGAGGACAGTGTTGCCTCGGGAGAGAAAGATGCGGCTCATATTCTTGTTCGTAACGCTTTGAGAACGGTCGACTTTGGGGCGGGAGAGCGCATGGTACGAATCAACAGTGGCGAGATGGGGATGGAGGATCTCCGCGAGGTCATTCCTCATGGCGTGGAGACGATCCTCATTCCGAAATGCGAATCAACAACTGATGTGTCAGCAGTAGCGGAACTTGTGACTTCTCTGCGCGAGCAAATGCACATCCGGCAAGAGGTGTATCTTCTCCCGATCATCGAGTCGGCGCGTGGCGTTGCAAATGCGTTCAGTATTGCGTCGTCCTCGGAACTTGTCTGCGGTCTTGCTATTGGACTTGAGGATTATTGTGCAGACATTGGTGTCCAGAGAACGCGCGAGGGAAAGGAAAGCGTATTTGCTCGTGGTGCTGTTGTCAACGCCGCATGCGGAGCCGGAGTTCAGCCGCTGGACAGCGTGTTCTCCGATGTGGCCGACTTGAGCGCTTTGCGCGTAAGCGCTGCTGAATCCAGGGCTCTCGGCTTTAAAGGGATTGGTTGTATCCATCCACGACAAGTACAGGTTGTCCACGATGTATTCACGCCCGACGAGAGTGAAGTCCTGAAGGCACAGCACGTCGTATTAGCCTTTGAGGACGCAAAGAAGTCCGGCAGCGGCGTTGTTGCGCTGGGAAGCAAGATGATTGACAAGCCTGTCGTCCTGCAAGCATTGCAAACGGTCTCACTCGCAGAAACACTGGGGCTTATCCGGCGCAACTGGAGGGCGAATGCAAGAAGCGTTGCGGCAGATCTTGGCCTGAAGGAGGAAGGTAATGCGGAATAATCCTACCGCTTCAAGGAGTGATGACAAACGAATGGTTCGGAACGCGGTCGGTCGGCTTGTGCCTACCCATGTCAATGGTGCAGAACAGATTCCGTACAGAGGAATCGGAAAGCTTGTGCCGGCAGGCCGCAAGGCGAAACCACCCGTGCGAACTTGCGCGCAATTCCCGGAGGACGGCAACAAGGTTGTCAAGACTCTGACTGCCGCATTGAAGAACGCCGGCATCAAGGACGGAATGACGATCTCCACGCATCATCATCTCCGAAACGGTGACACACTCACGAATCATCTCTTCGATTCGATCAAACGATTAGGAGTTTCCGGCATACGGTGGTATCCGAGCGCCTCATTCCCCTGCCATGAATATCTGATTAAGTATCTTGAAGACGGTACAATCCACCACGTCGAAGGAAGCATGAATGGACCGCTCGGCCGGTTTGCCTCAATGGGGAACATGCGCGGCACTGGAGTTCTGCGATCACACGGAACGCGCTACCAGGCCGTACAAGATGGCGAGGTGCATATTGATATTGCAGTCCTCGCAGCGCCGACGGCAGATTCATTTGGCAACGCCAACGGTTTGACGGGTCCTTCTGCGTGTGGGCCGTTGGGCTTCGCGCTTGCAGACTCTGAATATGCTGATCATGTAATCGTTGTAACGGATAATCTTGTGCCATTTCCGTGCGTTCCCTGGCATATTCAGGGAAACAATGTTGACTCTGTTGTCGTGGTCGATTCTCTGGGTGATTCGTCAAAGATTGTCTCGGGAACGACGGAAATAACAAAAAGTCCTGACCGCCTCCTGATCGCCGCATACGTAGCACGCTTCATTGAAGAGGCAGGCATCATGCGAGATGGATTCTCAATACAAGCGGGTGCTGGAGGGATCAATCTCGCCTTTCTTGTCTCTCTCAAAGAACGAATGAAGAAAGCGGGAGTAAAGGCGAGGTTCATGCGTGGTGGCAGCACAAAGTATCTTGTTGAGATGTTAGAGGAGGGACTGACCGATTTCGTTCTTGATGGACAGGCGTTCGATCAAGATGGCATCCGCTCGTTAGCATCGAACCCGCGCCATGTCAGTACCAGTCCGTTCACAAGCTACAACTACCACGGCAAAGGCAACTTTGCCTCTATGCTAGATGCTGTTGTGCTTGGCGCCACTGAGGTCGACGTGAATTTCAATGCGAATGTCGTTACCCACTCCGACGGCTTGCTCCTCCATGGACTTGGCGGTTGGCAGGACTGCCTCTTTGCGAAGTGCTCAATTCTTGCAGTGCCCTCATTTCGTGACAGGGTCCCGATTATCGTTGATGAAGTAACCACCCTCTGCGGTCCGTCTGAACTTATCGATGTTATCGTCACGGAGCGTGGCATTGCCATCAATCCCGGTCGTACAGATCTTCTAAAACGCGTTGCAAAAAGTTCACTTCCTATCCGTTCACTCAAGGGCATTCAACGCGAAGTTTATAGCATTTGTGGTGGTCCGCCCAACAAGCCCCGCGTTGACCGGGAGAAGGTCATTGCAGTTGTCAAGTGGGTAGATGGGACGTTGCTCGACGCGGTCTACCAGGTTGAGACGTAAACCGGTAGGCCGAACTGCGGTGATGGTACGCATGATGTTGTTGTTGGCTCTGTCATTTCTGCAACACTCCACATAACTCGAATCGTCAAAATCCCTGGGTGCGCTGACATGTCGCGACTGATGATGAACAACACGCATTGAATCACTCCATCACCAAGGAGACTAAAGAACAATAATGGACTTGAAACTCCCATTCATCTTCGGCATGATGGTTCTCGTTCTCTCAAGCGCTAGCTTTGCGGGTGACAGTCCCCGAGCAGTTCAGGTAGTTCGCATCACCGCCCCTCCAATTCTGGATGGCTTCCTAAATGACGACGTGTGGAAGTCTGCCGAACCCGCGACAGACTTCATTCAGCGTGATCCAGATGAGGGTACTCCCGCTTCCGAGCAGACGGAGGTTCGCATCTTGTATGATGATGAGGCGATGTACTTCGGCGCAATGATGTTTGACTCTGAGCCAGACCAAATTGTTGCGAGGCTTTCCCGTCGGGACAATGTCATTGAAACCGATCGGGTGGCTATTTTCATTGATTCATTTCATGATCATCAGAACGGCCACGAGTTCACGTTCAACGCAGCAGGTGGGAAGGTAGACATTCTTCTGTACGATGACGCAAACAAAGAAGATAAATCGTGGGACGCTGTATGGGATGTGCGTACACAAATTCTTACGAACGGCTGGTCAGCGGAGGTGAGAATTCCATTTAGTATGCTTCGGTATCGCTCAAATATCAGCGACTCGACGGAACAGAAGTGGGGAATCAACTTCCGTCGCCGCATTAGCAGGAAGAGCGAACAGGACCGCTGGGTTCAGGTTCCAAAAAGCCAGACCGGATTCATTTCTCACTTCGGCCATCTGGTTGGATTAAAAAACTTGCCGTCGTCGCATCGCATTGAACTACTGCCGTTCGTGCTCAGCAAGCAGCAATGGCAACCGGCGAAATCGGACCAGCAACGCATCGGCAAGTTCAGCGGCAACGCCGGACTCGATTTCAAGTACAGCCTCTTCAACAATATCCTTCTCGATGTAACTGTCAATCCCGATTTCGGTCAGGTAGAAGCAGATCCAGCCGTACTCAATCTGTCGACCTTCGAGACGTTCTATCCTGAGAAACGGCCGTTCTTCATTGAAGGAACGCACATTACCCGCTTCACAACATTTGGCGATGAGTTCGGGCCCGGCATGTTTTATTCTCGCCGTATTGGTCGTGCGCTCTCTACATCCGAAGTGAGTGTTGCAACAAAAGGAAAAATTATCGACATGCCCCAAGCCACCACCATTCTTGGGGCGACAAAAATAAGCGGCAAAACCAATAACGGAACATCGATCGGCGTGCTACAGGCTTTCACCAAAGAGGTGCGGGCAATAGTTGCAGACTCGGCAGGAACGACGTCCGAGCAGGTTGTTGAACCGTTTGCGCACTACAATATCCTTCGTGTACGGCAAGATGTTCTGGATAACTCCATCGTTGGATTGATTCTCACATCGACCGCGAAAGAGAAACGCTATCCTGCATTGACTGCTGGCGGTGACTGGAATTTGAAACTCGATGCAAACAAGTACCAACTTGATGGATTTCTTGGGGTTTCCTACGCCAAGAACGTCGTTCGCGAGCGCAGCCTTGGCTCTGCCGGGAAGGTGTCGTTTTCTCGCATAGCTGACGAGCATTGGCTATGGTCTGTTAGTTCCGACTTTACGTCAAAGGAATACAACATCAACGACGTAGGTTTCTTTCGTCGTCCAAACGATTTTGGGTTTGTTGGCTCTCTAACATACAAGGAAGACAAACCTGTTGACTTTGCCCGGAACTACAGTGTTCAACTGTTCCTTCATGAGCGAGAGAACTTTGACAAAGCCAATATCGTGCGACAAGCTCAACTGAGTGGAAGCGTGCTCTCTACAAATTATTGGACATTCAACGCAGCGGTATCGGTTGATGTCGGTCATTATGATGACAGGGAAACTCGGGGAAATGGATTGTATACAAGACCGGGCGTGTACAATGCTAACATAAGCATGTTGACCGACGGACGAAAAGATGTGAACGGCTCATTGAGCATTCGCTCTGTCTGGGACAATAACCAAAGGTTCGGGTGGGGATTAACGGGTGGCCTGGAAGTGAAGCCTGCTTCGTGGATGGAGTACCAACTCGAGGTGGGATACAACGGGGTGCGGAATCAGCGGGCATGGATTGAGAATGAGACGCTAGGAGGGTCAACGGCGAGTATTTTTGGGAACAGGAGTACGCATGATGTGAACTTTACGCTTCGAAGTACCATTACGTTCACTCCTGACCTTACGCTACAATTCTATGGGCAAGTATTTCTAGCAAAAGGACATTATGAGAATTTCCTGCGGCTTGCTGGTCCTACAGATTTCGTTCCGCATAATTACGCAAACAATCCTGACTTCAATAGTCAAGCACTGAATACAAATCTTGTCTTGCGCTGGGAATACCTTCCGGGAAGCACGCTTTTCCTTGTATGGTCGCAAGCGAGGAGAGGAAGTTCGAGCGATTATTTCCGTTCATTCGTTGATGACTTTGGCGATACATTTCGCGCGCCACCGGCGAATGTATTGTTGTTTAAGGTAAGTTATTGGTGGAGCTTGTGATGAAAAGACCGTATGCGTCGAGTGTCGATCTCGCCTGGTTCGACCTTGTGGCTATTTGAGTGTGCTAAGAAAACTAAACAGGGCTAGTTCCGTATCTTTATCAAAGAAGTGGATCTTTGACGTGTCGAACAGCATTTCAAATTGCTTCCCGACTTCGGGAGGAGTGTCGGTTGCAAATCGTGCGACGTATTGCTCTTTCGTGCCGGTGGAAAAATAAACGAAGGTTTCATTTCCGACGGGCTCAACAGCCGGAACGCCTCCCGGGCATATCCCTCGTGCGATTAGCATTCCTTTTTCAAGCGTCGTTGACTCAACAAACAGACTCCTTAATCCGGACACTCTCCGGCAGTTGTTTGTGAAGGCGGGAGTAAAACCCGGAACTCAGCTTGTCACGTATTGCCACGTCGGTCAACAGGCAACTCTTGTGTATTTGGTGGCGAAGCACCTTGGATACAATGCCATGGTGTACGATGGCTCATTCCAGGATTGGTCCGACAGGGAGAATCTTCCCATCGAAAACCCGTCGGAGAAAAAGTAGCTTGATGATGTTGTCGAAGCACAAAGCTTGGACCTCCGGCGAGGTCGAGCGAGGACAATTGCCGAGATGACCTGTCAACCTGATATCCGACCCGCATATATCAGCGAAGCGATCCAATACAGAATCCTTGACAGAAACCTCCTTCCCTGATTATTCTGTCACTCATTTTACCTGCTTTTCATTTTCTTGTCAGTCGAACTGTTCTCACAGTCTTAGCCTTTCATGCAAAATAGACTCCAACATCTCTTGACTATCTTGAGCGTTTCCCACATATTGATCAAAGTAATCCCCGCCTTATCAAAATTCTTCACAAAATAATTTCGTACATCAAATAGAGGTTCGCTGTGGGACAACAGCAAGTCTTGCTGCTCGCGCTACTCTTCTGCATTTTGGGAATAGCTTTCTCGGTGCATCTGATCAATTTGGAAGGCGAATCGGTTCAGACGAACCGCGAGATCATCATTGATGATTTGTACAAGATAGCAGCAAAAGCCCAGCAGTATTATCACCGCTCGTTTGAAGAAGACGGAGGAGATAATTCATTTCGGGGGCTTACTCGAGGGATCCGAGGAATTGAGAGTCTCAAAGCAGCTACATCCACTGCTCATGGTGAATACTTTGTTCTTGAGCCAGGCAATGCCAGGACAGTGCAACTCCTTGGTGTCGGCATTGAAAGAGGTTTGAATTCGGGTCTACCGGTCCGGGTTCTCATGAGCGTCTGGTCTGATAGTACCTCTATATCTATCCTCAACTAGTACCCCCCCTGCTTCTCGATGGTTGTTCAGGTTTGGGCCGTACCGAGCTTAGCGCCATTGAATCTCCTCGTTCCTTTCCGTATCTTCTCTACGAACTTGCACAACAAAGCTCTCATTTCAAACAATTGCATGCATAAAGTAACGCTTATTCCCGGCGATGGCATCGGTCCGGATATTTCGGAAGCTGCGGTGAGAGTTATCAACGCATCCGGAGTAAAGATCGAGTGGGAAAAAGTTGATGCCGGACTCGCTGCGATCGACACCTTCAAGGATCCGTTGCCGAAACATGTAATTGATTCAATCGAGAATACGCGGGTGGCGCTTAAAGGTCCTCTCACGACACCGATCGGGTCGGGATTCCGGAGTGCGAATGTGGCGCTGCGAAAAGAGTTCGACCTGTACGTCAATCTTCGTCCAGCGCACTCGTTTGAGGGGGTGACGTCACGGTTCAGCAACATCGATTTGGTAATCGTCCGGGAGAATACGGAAGAGTTCTACGCTGGAATCGAGCACTACATCGACCCATCGAGAAGTGCGGCAGAAACGATTGGTATCGTTACCCGTTCGGGGTCAGACAGAATCATTCGATATGCCTATGAATATGCGAGACGGGAGGGACGAAAGAAGGTTACCACGGTTCACAAAGCCAATATACTCAAGTATACTGGCGGCCTGTTTCTGGAAGTTGCACGAGAGGTTGCGTCGCAGTATCCCGACATTCAATCAAACGACAAGATCATCGACAATATGGCGATGCAAATGGTCCTCAATCCTCACCAATTTGATGTTATCGTAACGACGAACCTCTTCGGGGACATCTTGTCTGATCTCGCGTCGGGATTGGTCGGTGGCCTGGGATTGGCTCCCGGAGCCAACATCGGTTACGACGTTGCGATCTTCGAGGCCGTGCATGGCAGTGCACCTGACATCGCAGGTAAGAACATCGCCAATCCCTGTGCGCTGATTCTCGCTGGAGCCATGATGTTGAGGCATCTCAAAGAAACTTCCGCCGCCGATCGCATCGAAAAGGCTGTCGCCGATGTTGTCAGGGAAGGTAAGCGAGTAACACGAGACCTGAACCCTTCAATCGGTGTCGGGACTACTGAGATGGCTGATGAGGTCATGCGGAAAATGGGATAAAAAAAGGAGTGTTAACGATATCTAACACTCCTGCTTGAGCAAAAAAGGACCTGCTTTACTGAGTCACTTTATTTCCGTCCACGTCACAAAGGACCGGTTCGCCGAGATTCAATTTCTGCACATCATCCTTAATCACCTTCAAATCTCCTAC
>CAYPVN010000014.1:12716-21341 GCA_964414155.1 uncultured Chitinophagales bacterium | reverse complement strand
GAAATGGATCTGTCATTACCCAAACAGCTGTTTTTGATCCTGTTGGACTCCCCGGCATAGCGTATTGGTATGGGGTCCATCCGCTACACGCTCTGGTGTTCAAAGGGATGCTTGCGCGGATTGTCCGTGAAGCACAGAAGCTACGACAAAACTAGTACATGGCAACGCCGTGGAGATTTTCAGTTGTAAGCACTGGCGCTATTTTGAGATCATCAGTCGGCAAAAGGCTGGAGGCCTTGACTGAGTTCTGGGGCGCGTGCTTCGATTTGGGCCGACAGCCTTCATGAAGTTAGGTTCCTGTCGAGGCTGCGGTACTGAATCGCTTCACTGATGTGTTCGGGGCGAATGTCAGCACTTCCGGCCATGTCCGCAATCGTTCGGCCAACTTTCAGAATACGATCATACGCACGCGCGGAGAGACCAAGCTTTGTAATCGCCATCTTTAGCAATTCCTCTCCTGCCGCATCGAGCCTGCAGTACTCGCGTATGTCCTTCGATTGCAAATCGGCATTCGCGTACATGCCTTTCCGCCCTTTGAATCTGTGTACTTGAATCTCACGAGCATGCATCACACGCGCTCGAATCTTCTCAGAATTCTCCCCACTCTCTTTGCTTGAGAGTTCCTTGTACTTCACTGCGGGTACTTCAATATGCAAATCAATCCGGTCGAGTAACGGACCGGAAATCTTCGCCATGTACTTTTGGATGACCTGCGGCTGACAGGTACATTCTTTTGTCGGGTCGGTGTAGTACCCGCAGGGACAAGGATTCATCGCACAGACAAGCATAAAGTTGGCAGGATATTCCACCGACAATTTCGAGCGGCTGATTGTGACGCGTCCATCTTCCAGCGGCTGGCGGAGAACTTCCAGCACGTTGCGCGCAAACTCGGGGAGCTCATCCAGAAACAGAACCCCATGATGCGATAGGGAAATTTCACCGGGTCGGGGGATTGATCCTCCACCAACCAACGCCGCGTCAGAAATGGTGTGATGGGGTGAGCGGAAAGGCCGGGTTGCAACGAGCGCCGACTCGGCAGGAAGCTGGCCGGCAACTGAGTGGATTTTCGTGGTCTCCAGGGCTTCTTCGAACGACAGCGGCGGCAGAATGCTCGGCAGCCGCTTTGCAAGCATGGTCTTGCCGCTTCCGGGCGGACCGATCATGATAATGTTATGGCCTCCCGCCGCTGCAACCTCTAGTGCCCGCTTGACGTTCTCTTGTCCCTTCACGTCCGCAAAGTCGGCCATGTATTTCTGATCACGCGAGAAGAGTTCCTGCACATCCACGTGGAGCGGTGCGAGTCGCGCATGGTCGGCATTGAAGAATTCTACTGCTTCCTTCAACGACGAGACAGGATACACCGCCACGCCATCGACCATTGCTGCTTCTTTGCCGTTCTCTTTCGGGACCAGCATGCCTTTTATCTTCCGCTTGCGGACTTCCAGCGCCATGGGCAAGGCACCACGGATGGGCCGCAACGTCCCGTCAAGAGCGAGTTCTCCGAGAAGCACGAAATCATTCAGCACATCTGCAGCCACCTGTTCTGTCGAAGCAAGGATGCCGATCGCCATCGGCAGATCGAATGCCGAGCCTTCTTTCTTGATATCTGCGGGAGCGAGGTTGACGGTGATCTTTCTGATGGGAAATTCGAAGCTGCAGTTCTTGATGGCCGCGGTGATCCGCTCACGACTCTCCCGCACCGCATTATCCGGCAAGCCGACTATGGAGAACGAGGGGATTTGCTTCTCGATATGTGTTTCAACCTCAACAATGTACGCATCGACACCGTAGGTTGAGCCGCTGAGCACTTTGGAAAGCATCGATACTGCCTATGTGGTGGGGTACCCCTGTGACAAGAAGATCGGCAATGCGTAGTTAATGTACGCGTTCGAAAGGGAAAATGCAACGAGAGAGCGAGGGATTTCTCAGGGTCGGGTTGGCCACAACGAGCCAACGATTGTCAAGACTCGACGGAGTTCGCTAAGAGCAAATTTAGCCACTCTTCGTATTCCGCGGCGATGCGAATACTCTGTTTTGGCTTTAGCATGGCTTCTTCTAGAATCGGATGGGTGGGTGCCTGTTTTCCAGTTGCTTCTCTAATAACGTGCGGGAACTTTGCCGGATGCGCAGTTGCCGGAACGATAATCGGCGGGCAATCTGTGTCTCGTTGCATCATACTTCGCGCAGCGGCAATACCGACAGCGGTATGCGGGTCTACAAGATAGCCCGTTCTATCGAACGTGCGTTTGATCTCGTGCAGCGTCTCTTGATCGCTGATGCTCACTGCGTCGATGTCTTTTCGCAGACGATTCAGGTCATCGTCATAAAGAGCTTGAAGTCGGGCTAAGTTGCTCGGGTTGCCAACATCCATCGCATTGGAGAGCGTTTGTACAGAAGCCCTTGGAGTGAATTTCCCCGAAGTGAGGTACTGCGGAACTACATTATTCGCATTTGCAGCCGCCGCAAATCCATGTATTGGAACGCCCATCCATTTCGCATAGACTGCGGCCGTGAGGTTGCCAATATTGCCACTGGGAACCACGACCAACGGCGCCGAGAAGTCACTGGGATCACTCTTCATCAGCTGCGATACTCCCCAAACATAATACGAGATCTGAGGAAGAAGTCGCCCGACATTAATGGAATTGGCCGTCGTTAACGTGTGGGACTCAGTTACTTTCCTATCACCAAGTGTTTGCTTGACGAGTCGCTGGCAGTCATCGAATGCCCCATCCACCTCCACAGCATGAATATTGCCGCCGAGCGTGGTCATCTGCTGTTCCTGGAGGCGACTGATTTTTCCCGATGGATACAGGATGAAGACTCTGATGCGCGGGACGTTGAAGAATCCGTGTGCCACCGCGCTGCCGGTATCGCCTGAGGTAGCAACAAGTATTGTCACTTCCCTTTCTTCCTGACCAAGAAAGTACGAGAGCGCTTCCGCCATGAACCGCGCACCCACATCCTTGAACGCGAGCGTGGGCCCATGAAAAAGCTCCAGCAGGTAAATCCCCTCCTCCAGTCTTACAAGTGGAATCGGAAAGTTGAACGCCTTGCGCACAATGCCGTCAAGAGCGTTATGCGGAATCTCATCGATGAACAACGATGCAACCCGCCTTCCGGCTTCGTGCAGCGACGTGTTCTGGAGCGTATCGAGAAAGGGCCGGTCAAAACGAGGAAGGTGGTCCGGTATGTACAGACTTCCATCAGGAGCGAGGCCGCGGAAAAGAGCTTCCCGGAAGCTCACGCTTGGACTTTCGCCCAGTACTGTTTTGAATTTCATCGGGAACTCTTCGAGAGAATCGAAGCGCCTAACATATTCGTTCGGGAGATAAACACGTCACACTTCACATGCGCACTATGTGAAAATGTCTTGACCATCGCCGAAGCAATTGCACGAGCTTCCTTCATTGACGACGTCACTGCAAACAACGACGGGCCGGAGCCGGAGAGAGAGCATCCCGTGGCACCGGCTTTGAGCGCTGCATTCTTGACGTCGTAGAAACCGGGTACGAGATGCGCCCTTGCTGGTTCAACGATAACATCCTCAACGCACTTCCCGACCAGCCCTGCGTCGCCTTTCATCAGACCGGCCACAAGTCCGCCAACATTCCCCCACTGACGGATGGCAGACTTCAAGCTTACTGTCGATGGGAGGACTGCCCTCGCCTCTTCCGTCCGCACTACAAGACGGGGATGCACAACAACCCAGACGATCCGGTTCCGCAAGGGAATCAATTCAACATCCAGCGGCTCGTAACTTCGAATCAAACACGCCCCGCCAAGAAGTGAAGGCGCAACATTGTCCGCATGCGGCGAACCCGAGGCCATTCGCTCACCTTCAACCACAAACCGCAGGAGATCTCTCTTCTTAAGCGGCTTCGGCAAGAGTGCATTTAGAGCCACCACGGAGGCCACACTGCTTGCAGCAGAACTACCAAGCCCCGAACCAACGGGCATTCTCTTATGAAGAGTCAGCTTAATTCCAAAGGGCGGCTTGAACTCTCGAAGCATCAACGAGGCAACATGTTCCGCTACGTTCTTCCCAGCTTCACTGGGAACCCCTTGCGAGCGTGAGTCAAGTGCAAAAACAAGACCCGGCTTCTTTTGTCGTGATGCGACCACGAGATCGCCCGGACGATCAATCGCGATGCCAATCACATCAAACCCTGAGCCGAGGTTCGACACCGATGCGGGAGCGAAAACCTTTACCGTTCGCTTATTCATCAGTACGGAAGATAGTTGAGCAACTTCAGAATGTCGGAGAAGACGCCCATGGCTGTCACCTCGGCGCCGGCGCCGGGCCCTTGCACTACCAAAGGCGTGCGGGAATAGCGCCGCGTCGTGAACGCGATGATATTATCGGTCCCCTTTGTCGAAGCGAACGGATGATCCTGAGGGAACTCCTTCAATCCGGCTTTGCCTTTGCCATTTTCCAGCACGCCGACGTAGCGGAGTATCTTTCCTTTCGCACGCGCCGACCGGACCCGGCTCTCCAGACGCGCATCAACCCTTGATAAAGAGTCGAAGAAGGTCTTTGAGAATAACCCTTTACGGAGAGAGGGCGGAACAAGATTCTCTACCTCAATATCATCCAGATCGATTTCGAGACCTCGCTGTCGGGCAAGGATCAAAAGTTTTCGCGCAACGTCCTGACCGGAAAGATCATCCCGCGGGTCAGGTTCGGTAAAACCTTGCTCGTGAGCCTTCTGTACCAACAGGTGGAACGGGGTCGATCCATCGAACTCGTTAAACAGATAACTCAATGTCCCTGAGAGTATCCCCTCAATGCGAACAATGGTGTCGCCGCTGGAAATCAGATCCTGAAGCGTCGAGATGACCGGAAGCCCGGCACCGACATTTGCTTCGTACAGGAAGTACTTCTGCCGGGTTGCCATCAGCTTAATCAGTTCTGAATACTTCCTCCACGGCAGGACATTCGCCTTCTTATTCGGCGTGACGATGTGGAGATTTGCTTTCACGAATTCAGGATAGGCACTCACCACATTGGAATCAGATGTGCAATCGACCACCGCCCCATTGGTTAGTTGAAGGCGACCAATCTCGCGGGCAAAGTTTTGTGGATTCATCCGATGCTGAGATTTTGTCAGCTCCTCCCGCCAGTGATCAAGGTTGATTCCGTTAGCAGAAATGATGAACCGTTTGCTGTCGGCAACACCACAGACTTGAACGTCGAACCCTTTGGAGAGAAGAAACCGCCGTTGCTGGTGAAGTTGTTTCAGCAAGGCACCGCCTATGTTTCCCACTCCAATGACGAAGAGCGCTAGCTTCTTCCCTTTTTCAAAGAAAGCCTGATGCACAACGTTGAGCGTGCGAACTTTCTGTTGAGACTCAATGACGAAGGAGATGTTGCGTTCCGAGGCGCCCTGCGCGATAGCGCTGATGTTAATATTGTTGCGGCCAAGTGCCTGAAAAACCTTTCCGGAAACCCCCGGGGTCCCTTTCATCCCCTCACCAACGATGGCAACTATGGTTTGATCAGGTCGCTCGTCCAGATGAGTGAGGTGGGTCTGCAGCTCAAACCGGAACTCATGTGAGATGGCTTTTCGTGCACGAGCTGCATCATCAGTTTTGACTGCAAAGCAAATGGTATGTTCCGATGAAGCCTGAGAAATCAGAATGACGTTGACTTGATTTGTTGCCAACGCCCGGAAGAGGCGCTCCGCCGTTCCGGGAATTCCCACCATGCTCATACCTCGCAACGTTAGCAGCGTGAGGTTATCGACGGAACTAATTCCCTTCGCCACACCTTCCCAATCGTCGGCACGTTTTGAAATGAGCGTGCCAGGGGCGGAAGGATTCATCGTGTTCTTAATAAGGATAGGGATCTTCCGGGCGACCGCAGGGGCAATACTGGCCGAATGGAGAACGGATGCCCCGAAGTAGGAAAGCTCCATTGCCTCTTCGTATGTCACCGTGGGGAGTACAAACGCCGCCGGAACCGAACGGGGATCGGCACTGAGAACACCATTGACATCCGTCCATATCTCAATGACCGACGCGTCGAGGGCCGCGCCAACAATTGCAGCAGTATAATCAGATCCGTTGCGACCTATCGTTGTGGTCCGACCATCTTCAGTTGAGCCGATGAATCCTGTTACCACGGGAATCTGCGGCCGCTTCCCCTTCCGGATAAACTGCTTGATCGTCCGCCGGATTGCACGATTTGTCTTATCGAATAGTACCGTGGCCATGGTAAAATGATCGTCCGTAATGATGACCGATCGTGCATCGATGTATTGTGCAGGTTTCTTCCGATTCAGATACGCCGCGATGATCAACGCGGACAGGCGTTCACCGAAACTGGCGGTCACATCAAGGGCACGTGGAGGACAGTGGCGCAGGAGATTCGTTCCGTGAAGTACATCCCGAAGTTCGCCAAACATTTGCTCGGCAAGCAAACGCGATCCGGCAATCCCCCTTCGACCGAGGAGAGCATTCAGAGCATCCCGATGCCGGCGCACTATTTGGTTATACAGCGCTTCGTAGGAAGAGTCGCCCTGTTCAGCCAGCCGCGCACACTCAAGCAACTGGTTCGTCACGCCCTGGAATGCCGAAACAACAACGACCACCTGATCCCGCCTTGCCGCATTCAAGATTATCGTCGCGACTCCCCTGATGAGCTCAGGCGAGGCAACGGAGGAACCACCGAACTTCAGCACCTTCATGGAATCAACTCATGCACTATCTGGGGTTTGCAGACTGAATATCTGCGAGATTTTTCCGGCAAATACTGCCATGCAAGCTTACGCGATTGGGAGGTGAATTGCAAGGGGGGAGGTCACGAGGAAATGTTCACAACGTGCAGCGGGCCCTTTCGTTATGCCGCCGAAGAATCGACTTCCTCTCTCATAAGTCCCGATAGCTTACGCCAGTCCTTCTCGAAATTATACACCTTCACCAGAAGCCAGGTGAGCGGACGGGTGATCCAATTCGGCAGGCGATTATCCAGGCGAATATGCGCGTGCAAACGTGTGCCGCTTGCGATTTCTTAGAGGCTTTCAGTCTCGATAATGCTTATTGGCACTCCGGTGATTTTCACTGTTCATTCTTGAAGAGTTGGGTGTTTGAGGTGGAAATCCGTTGCATCCTGATACTGTTTCGCAACTGCAAGAAGTTGTGCTTCGCCGAAGAGGCGTCCCATAAATGTAATACTTGTTGGCGTCCCCTTGTCCGAAAAGCCGTTTGGCACCACCACGCACGGATGCCCCGTGAGATTCGTAAGGAGCAAGTTATTGCCCTGAAAAGAAGGAGCAACATACATATCAACGTCTTTCATTAACGCCGCCATATCCTGGATCAGAAGGTTGCGTATCCGGTTCGCCTGGATGTATTCAACCGCAGGAATAAATCGAGAGAGTCGAAACACGTTAGGCCAGGCATCCTTTATCTGACGAACAAGTAGGTCATCCTTGCCGCTACGAGTGAGCTCATCAAACGCGGCTCCAGCTTCAGCAGTGAGGATAATGGAAAGATCATTGACAGGGTATTTGGGAAGCTCGATCGGAACCAGGCTTGCCCCAAGTTTTCTCAGAACAGACAATGCTTGATCGTCAAACTCTTTCCCTTCTTTCACGCTATCAAAATCGCTTTTGAGATACCCAATCCGAAGGTTGTTTAGCTTTATGACCGGATTGTAGTTGAACGGTACATCGTACACCGTTTGATCCTTGCCGTCCGGTCCATAGATTGCGGCAAATACAAGCGTGCAATCTTCCACCGTTCGGCAAATCGGACCGATCTTATCCATAGACCAGCTCAATGCCATGGCGCCATGCCTGCTTACACGTCCGTACGTAGGACGCAGCCCCGTTGTCCCACAGCGGGTTGATGGAGACACGATCGATCCCCATGTCTCAGTCCCGATCGAGAATCCCACAAGCCCTGCAGCAGTTGACGATGCCGATCCGGCCGATGAACCGCTTGAACCTTGCTCGTAATTCCACGGGTTCCGTGTCTTTCCTCCGTACCAGACATCTCCCCATGCCAATTCTCCCATTGTCAGCTTTGCAACTAACACTGCTCCGGCATTTTCAAGTCGCTGAATCACGGTTGCATCTTCATCAATCATCTGATCTTTGTAAGGAACGGAGCCCCAGGTAGTTCTGATCCCCTTCGTAGCAAGAAGGTCTTTGGCTCCGTAAGGTATTCCATGCAGCGGACCCCGATATCTTCCTGCTGCAATCTCTGTGTCTGCACGCTTCGCCTGGCGTAGCGCGCCATCCTCATTCAATGTAATAACGCATTCCAGTTTCGGGCCATATTTCTTCAACCGGGCGAGATACATCCTTGTCAGTTGCTCGCTGGTGATCTTCTTCGTCCTAATCAATTCTCCAAGCTGACTGACAGAATAAAATGCCAAGTCCTCAAGGTTGTCTGAAACGGCGACTTTGCCCGGCGAACTATTCCGTATCTGCATCCGCTTAGTTTCGAATTTCATTCCGGCTGGAATTGGGTTGAAGAGAATTGCAGGAGGAACACCATTTGCCAGCGAGACCTTTCGTATTCCCTCGTAGTTACCGAGCTGTTCCTTGAGACCCTCAAGCATTGAATCCCGCTTCACATCCGAAAACGTCAACCCGATCAGGTGCTCAGCTGATTCAA
>CAYPVN010000014.1:9987-12616 GCA_964414155.1 uncultured Chitinophagales bacterium | reverse complement strand
GAATCCCGCTTCACATCCGAAAACGTCAACCCGATCAGGTGCTCAGCTGATTCAACCATCCCACGAGTGATGGGGTTTGGCGTGTCATCCGTCTGAACAAGCGCCCCAAGAAAGAAACAGGCTAAACAGATGAAAATGTATACAGTGGGTTTGAGGAAACGAGGCATGGTGCTTTCCTTTCATTGAAAAAGGGCGCGATTGCGACTTCCGGATTACGGGAGCGTCGCCTTGAAAGCCTGATATCGGCTTGCGAACAGATTGGCATCCGTCGCGGGTGGACTACCTGCTTGTGCGAGAAGATCCAAGACATGGTCGACACGATCCTGGGGCAATGGGTGAGTGGAAAGCAACCTCTCAAACCCGCCACCGCGACGCTTTCCTTCAGCACCGATCTTATCGAAAAAATAGCGGATGCCGCCCGGGTAATATTCTGAGGACGAGAGATACTTGAACGAATACTCATCAGCTTCCGTCTCGTCGGAGCGGCTGTTGGCAAGGAATCCAAGCCCCGTGAATAGGTTCGCCGTAATCTCCGCAGCTTTGGCCGGGTTCCGACCAAGAACAAGCCCGAGTACGATTTGAAGACCGTACGCGGATGTGATCCTCCGGGTCGAGTGACGACGCTCTGCGTGAGCAATTTCATGCCCAATCACCCCGGCTACTGTCGCCTCATTCTCGACAAACTTCAACAAGCCTGTGTAGACATAGATGTAGCCGCCCGGGGTACAGAATGCGTTGATGGTGCTGTCATCTTTGATGATCTCGAACTGATACGCATAAATCCCCCGTTTGGTAATCGCGGGAGACGAGAGAATCTTCTTTCCGATCCCTTCCACATACTTATTGACGTCGGGCCGGTCCTTCAACAACGGATATTGCTTCGGATCCTTCCTGATCTCCTCATCAATCTGCTTTCCCAGTTTGATGTCATCGGCATCGGAGAAAATGTTGATGGGGTTTGAACACGACGGGATGCTCGTCGATGCAACAACTACGGAGAGAATCGAGAACCATACAATAGTGTTTCTCTTGTACATCCACCCAATCATAGTTGATCTCCCATGTGTGAGCACAAACGGTGTGTCAATGGTTTTAGAGAGTTCAATACACAACTTCTTCCAGAAACAGACCATGGGGAGGCGCTGCCATCCCGGCCTTCTGGCGGTCCTTTGCCGCGAGTATTTCCTCAAACTCACTGACAGACAGGGAACCACGGCCGACATCGATCATGGTCCCGACCAGCGTCCGTACCATGCCGTGGAGGAACCTGTTCGCCCTCACTTCATACACAATCTTCCCGGACATCTGCTCCCACCGGGATTTGACGACCGTGCAACGATAATGATCCACTTCCGCTTCGTACTTGCAAAAAGACTCAAAGTCATGTTCACCAAGAATGCGGTTCGCCACTTCATTCATTGGTTGGAGGTCAAGATTGTATTTCACAAACCATGAATAGCGACGCTCGATCGCTGTTGGTCTTGGGCAAATGTAGTAGCGATACATTCGTTCACGTGCATCGAACCGGGAATGAAACTTTTCCGGAATCTCTTCAACAGAATGGACTGAGATATCTTCGGGGAGAAGGCCGTTCAGGGCATTCAAGATTGAAGACACGCCAAGTGTTGAATTGGCATGAAAATTTGCAACCTGTCCCCTTGCGTGGACACCCGAGTCAGTCCTTCCTGCGCCAATGAGTGTGATCTGTTCCTGAAGGACCCCGGAGATCACTGAGGTGATTTCATCTTGAACGTTGCGGCCATTGATTTGCGACTGCCAGCCTACAAAATTGGTCCCGTCGTATTCAAGTACGAGTTTGAGGTTTCGCATGGGTGAACGACAGCAGGGGGAGTCCTCTACAGACTTCTTGAGACAGTAACCACAATTCCATGTGGGTGAGACAGACCTCCCAACACACCCGCCTTGAACCGAATTTCACCAGCCTGCTCATTGATGCTTTTGTTGCGAAGTACGACACCCCGAGCAGCATGGATGGCGCTTGCCAGGTGGTTGATCAGGATTGCACCGACAACAAACCGGCGGTTGTTGTACATGTTCTCACTCTCAATTCGTTGATCCCGATACGAGAGTCGTGCGGCTTCAGATCCCCATTGCCATGAGTAGCCTGCAGCCGGATCGTATAATCTATCCGGGTTGCGGTCGCGAAGTTGAGCCTCGTTATAGGTTGCAACGCTTGAGTAGTTACCGATGTCAATGTAAAACTGGTCGTCCTTGTTGGAAGAATTGACACCCCCGCGTGAGGCAGCGAACGACCTTGCGTCATCACGGAGAGAATTTCCGTACACCTCAAATGTCGTGTATGTCAGCCAGAGCACTCCCTCTCCGATGAGAAAGTATTTTCCCGCGTTGAAATTGCCCGCGTACAATTCTCCCATTCCCGGCAGCAAGAGTGAGTATACTGCAGCAAGGGCCACCGACTTCTTCTGTTGCTCTTCCTGTTGGAGTTCAGGACTCAACCCAAGCGTTCCAGGATCTCTCGAAACATTAAGTTCGCCAAAAAGATGTTGTTTGATTTCAAACGTAGAGCCGAGCGGGGAAGATGGTTCACCTGCAAGGAGAAGGCCGGAAAAACCGACGGAAAGGAAAATCAGCCAGCGAACTCGTGCCA
>CAYPVN010000014.1:0-9887 GCA_964414155.1 uncultured Chitinophagales bacterium | reverse complement strand
GTTGATGGAATTGATATAGATCGTTTACTGTTTTCTCGAGCACCGCGCCATCGTTGATGCCGGGACAGAGGACAATCTGCGTATGCATGTCGATGCCGCTGTCATGCAGAAGCTTGATCTTCTCGAGTATCATGTCATCCTTCTTCAAACCCATCAGCAACTTTCGGGTTTCGTAGTCCGTCACGTGAACTGAGATGTATTGTGGGGAAAGCCGTTGCGTAATGATACGATCAAGAATTGCTGGGCCGGCATTCGTCAACGTTGTGTAGTTGCCGTACATGAACGAGAGCCTGTAATCCCCGTCGCGGAAATAGAGATCCTTCCGCAGTCCTTGCGGATTCTGATCGACGAAACAAAAAACACAGTCGTTTCCACAAGCGAGAATCTTCATGTCCTCAAAATCGATTCCAACCCGGTCCCCTTCGTCTTTCTCGATGTCGTAAATCGTCACGCTGTCATCGCGAGCGACCTTCAAGGACAGCATCTCTTCTCCTTCATTGAACCGAAAATCGATGGCATCCAGCACTTTCCTGCCTTTGATTTCCAGGAGTTCGTCGCCGACTCGAATTCCAAGCTCTTCTGCAATGCTATTTGGCTCAACGACGGTGATTTTCATGCGGCAATCTCATTTGCGATGACTCTTCCAAGACATCTACCCCGGTCAAAGTCCATAATCTCAACCGGAACAATCGTGTTTTCCTGTGTTGATTGGGCGTCGACTCCAACACGAACATAGTTACCAGTAAATCCAAAACGTGTAGAACCCTCCACATCTCTTTCGAGAAGGACGTTTTCGATCTTTCCGATCATGTGTGTATGGAAAACCTGTTTCTTTTTCTGCCCAAGAATCCTCAGCATCTCGTTCCTCTTGAACCGCACCTTTGGTTCAACCGGAGTGCCAGACTTCGCCGCCGGAGTATCCGGGCGTTCGGAATAGGTAAACGCATGAAGGTAAGAGATGGGAAGGTCGTTTAGAAACAAATACGTTTCTTCAAATAACTCACCTGTCTCACCAGGAAAACCCACAATGACATCGGCGCCGATACCACAATCGGGAATGCGCTCGATTATTCGATCGACGAGAGACTTGTATTGTTCAGACGTGTATCGCCGCCTCATCTTGGCCAGAATTTCATTGCACCCGCTCTGGAGCGGAATGTGAAAGTGCTTGCACATTTTCTCGTTTGATGCAACAAACTCGATCATCTCATCCGTTAACAGATTCGGTTCTATCGAACTAATGCGAAGGCGTTCGACACCCTCAATCGTGACCAGTTCATGCAAAAGCAGGAGTAAGCTTGTTTCCGAATGTCGCCCGTAATCACCAACGTTTACACCCGTCAGTGTAATTTCACGATATCCCTGAGAGACAAGCTGGCGTGCCTGCGCCACACACGTGTCAATGGATTGACTCCTGCTGCCTCCACGTGCCAGTGGAATTGTGCAAAAGCTGCAGTGATAATCACAGCCATCCTGTATCTTGAGATACGCTCGTGTTCTTTCATCGGTTGTATCGGAATATGCCGGCCCGAAATTGTCAACGGTATCAATGTCAGAAACAAATACATGCGGGTACAGCTTCTTCTCAAGGTCGCCAACGTAATCAAACAGATTGAATTTCTCCCGGGCACCGAGCACAAGGTCGACACCTTCAATCGAGGCTATTTCCTCCGGCTCCAATTGCGCGTAGCAGCCCGTTACAACAAGAAACGGATTCTTCGATGTTCGCAAGGCACGCCGTATCAACTGGCGGCACTCCCGATCTGCCCGGGCAGTCACACTGCACGTGTTGATGACGCAGACATCCGCAGGCTCTCCCGGATCGATGATTCGAAACCCCCGGTCGACGAACTGCCTTCCGAGCAGCGACGTCTCGGCAAAATTCAGTTTGCAGCCAAGAGTATGGAACGATACTGTCAGCATGATGTGATTACAAAAAAAAGCTGCCCGTTGCGCGAGCAGCTTTTGATTCTTGAACGACGGCTGTTAGTTCTCTGAAGGAATTGAGGTATCACCGGATGGTGTTTGTCCGGTCACGGTAGCCGACTCGGCGATTGTTACGGCCGGCAGCTTGTGTGTTGCTGCGTATTCCTCGACGATCTTCGCTTCCTTGTCCTTCAGATACTCAACGACCGAGAGAACAATCTTCTTGGAATCCTTCTCAAATTCCACGACTCTCATTGGCAGTGTATCATCGACACGGAATTTATCGGCAATGTTCTTTACCTGGATCATCGCAAGCTGAGACACGGGCACGAAACCATCCACGCCGAGGGGTAGCTCAACGATGACACCCTTCTCGATGATGCGAACGATCTTCCCCTCAACTTCGGTCCCTACCTTGTAATCCTCACCGAAGCGATCCCACGGGTTCTCCTCGATTTGCTTGTGGCCGAGCGAGATACGCCGCTGGTCCACATCCACACCGAGGATCACGACTTCGATCTCATCACCCTTCTTCACGGTCTCGCCGGGATGGCGAATCTTCTTTGTCCAAGACAGATCGGAAATGTGAACGAGTCCATCAACTCCCTGCTCCAGCTCAACGAAGACCCCGAAGTTTGTCAGGTTGCGCACAACACCCTTGTGGCGAGAACCGACCGGGTATTTCTGCATGAGGTTGAGCCATGGATCGGGCTCAAGTTGCTTGATACCAAGGGATGTCTTCTTGGCCTCCTTGTCGAGACTGAGGATGACTGCCTCGATCATCTGACCCATCGAAACAACCTGCGAAGGATGTTTGATGTGCTGGGTCCAGCTCATCTCGGAAATGTGAATAAGGCCTTCAATCCCTTTTTCAATCTCAACGAACGCTCCATAGTCTGCAAGCGAAACGATCTTCCCGGTGATCTTCGTTCCGACCGGATATTTGTCCTGAATGTTATCCCACGGATGCGGCTGAAGCTGCTTGTAGCCGAGGGAGATTCTTTTCTTCTCAGCGTCGAAATCCAGCACAACCACATTGATGGTCTGATCGAGCTTAACAATCTCCGAAGGATGGTTGATTCGCCCCCATGAGAGATCTGTAATGTGTACGAGTCCGTCAACGCCACCGAGGTCGACGAACACACCAAAGTCCGTGATAGCCTTTGCCGTACCTTCGAGAATCTGTCCCTTCTCGAGTTTCTCCAGAATGGCCTTGCGCTGACCGGACATCTCTTCTTCAACAAGAATCTTATGGCTGACAACCACATTTTCTGAAGGATGATTGATTTTGACAACGCGGAAGTCCATCACCTTGCCGATGAACGCATCAAAATCGCGGACAGGACGCACATCGATCTGCGAGCCTGGGAGGAATGCATCAATGCCCAGCAGGTCGACTACGATGCCGCCTTTGATGCGCCGGACGCATCGACCTTGAAGCACCTCTCCTGTGTCAAAGGACTTCGTTACACGCTCCCAGATGCGCATGAAGTCGGCACGTTTGCGCGAGAGAACCAATTGACCGTCTTTGTTCTCGACACTTTCGAGAAAGACCTCGATCTCATCACCGACTTTCAATTCGCCACGATTTGTGAACTCAGCAATCGGGACGACTCCTTCCGACTTGAAACCGATATCGACATGCACCTCAGTCTCGCTGATGGCGACAACTCTTCCCCTAACGATTTCGCCTTCGCTGATCTTGCCGAGTGTTCCTTCATACAACTTCATCAACTCGTTGTACTCGGTGTCGCTGTATTCCCTGTCTTCGACTGCGTGCATGTGTTTCATGCCGTTCTTTGATGAACGCGTTGCAACTTCAGACACGTTTCTCTGTGTGGTTGTTTCTTCAGCCATTAATCCTCCTCTTGTGTAACATAACGTCCTCGACCATCAGGACCTCCATGAGAGCATTGTCAGCACCAACGTCATCGGATCGGCGCTCAACTTTGCGTTCACGGGAACATGTGGTTTGCGTTTGGTGTATTGTGATTTAGTGATGACGGTTATTTGCTTCAACTTTAAACTTCAATCTCGTGATGAACCATCTGATCGATCGAGTTCCTTATTTTCTCCATCAACCATTGTGGTGTCGAGGTGGCTCCGCTGATGCCAACGGATGATTTGCCTTCGAACCACCCTTTCTTCAATTCCGTCTCGTCTTCGACAAAATATGTCTTCGGATTTGCTTCGCGGCAGATATCGTACAGTACTTTACCGTTGGACGAGTGACGGCCTGCAACGAAGATCATAACTTCGTTTTCCATTGCATAGGCTCTCAGTTTCTTGTCTCGTCCCGATACCTGTCCGCAAATCGTATCCTTGGCGTGAAAATCAATCGCAGCTTCTTCAAAGGTGCCAACCTCGAACTCCTTTATCTTCTCCCGTAGCACGTTCGCAATCTCGTAAAACGTCGGCTTGTCCATTGTTGTTTGCGAAAATAAGACCGTCTTCCTGCTTAAGTCGACCTTTGAGATTTCTTCCACGGACTTGATGACAACAGCTTCGTTGCGCGTGTGGCCTGCAAGTCCGATCACTTCTGCATGGTCTTTCTTCCCAAAAATTACGATTTGGTATCCCTTGTCAAAGAACTTCCGGATTCGCTCCTGCACCTTCGTCACGACAGGACACGTTGCATCAATGAGGGTAACTCCATGTTTTTTCGCGAGCTCATATGTCGAAGGCGGCTCTCCATGCGCACGGATAAGAACCTTCTGTCCTTTGAGACTCTCAAAATCTTCATGGGTGACGGTTTCAAGACCTTCGTCGGCTAATCGTTTCACTTCAAGTGGATTGTGGATAATCGAACCGAGCGAATACAGCGTCTGTGTCTCCTTCAACTCCTCTTCTGCGATGTCAATCGTCCGTACGACACCCCAGCAAAATCCCGCATGTTGGTCAATTGTTATCTTCACGCTTCTCCAATTGAGCGATAATCTTCCGGGCTTTTCCTACAACGAAATCAACTTGTTGGCTGATCGACCGTGTCGATGTATCCAGAACGATCGCGTCATCTGCTTTCTTAAGCGGGCTTTCATCGCGGGTCGAATCCAGTCTGTCGCGCTCCTCGATCTCCCTTTTCAGAAGGTCCAAGCCCGAGTCTGATTCTGTCTGATCCAATTCTCGCTGGCGCCGGCGCGCACGTGCTTCAATATCGGCCACCATGAAAATCTTCAGATCGGCGTTGGGAAATACAACCGTGCCAATATCCCTTCCCTCCAACACGATGCCCCCCTGATCGCCCATCTTTCGTTGTTCGCGAACCATCTTCTCACGCACCTGCCGCAGCCGACTGACTGCGCTCACCGATCTCGTGACTTCTGAAGTCCGAATCTGTTCCGTGACATCAACGCCATCAAGGAACACCCTCACCGCGGCTCCACTGCTTCTCAACTCGATCCGCGTCGCCCGCAAGAGTAATTGAATCTTCTCTGTATCGTTAAGTGCGATGCCTGATTTGAGCACCTTGGCAGTAATAGCCCTATACATTGCTCCCGTATCTACATGCAAGTAGCCGAGCTTCTCGGCAACCAATCGCGCCGTAGTACTTTTCCCCGACGCAGCGGGCCCGTCGATGGCAATGACAAGCTTCTTAGCGCTCAAAAAGATCAATCGTTTGGGCGTATAATATAGCGATTTTCATTATGGACTGCAACCCATTGGGCCGGAATTGGTTAGATTCCTTGGATAAATGGGACTCAATCACTATATTCGCCGTGAATATCGACAAGGGAGTGTATTTGCGAAGGCTTACCCACGACGAGATAGCTGAACAGAGAGCAAAACCAGACATGATCGCTGATATTGAAAGGATGCCGATCTACGCGTTGCTCGATAACATCAGGAGCTTGTACAACGTAGGTTCCATTTTCCGGACGTCTGACGGTGGACTGGTGAGGAAACTTTTCTTGTGCGGATATACACCGAGTCCTCCCAGAAAGGAAATTGAAAAGACTGCGTTGGGCTCGACCAAGACTGTTCCCTGGGAATACTTCGGGAATCCACTCGACGCCATATCAGCACTCAAGAAAGAAGGAGTACGCATTTGCGCGCTTGAACACACTACTGAAAGCATTCCCTACTATCACACGAAGAAAGCCAATTTTCCAATCTGTCTCGTTGTTGGAAATGAGATTACAGGAATTTCTCCAGCGGTGATCGCCGCAGCGGATTATGCCATCGAGATTCCTATGTTTGGAACAAAACAATCCCTCAACGCGGCAGTTGCATACGGTATCGCGCTTTTCGACCTTGTGAAAACCTGGAAAACGATATAATTATTTGTATATGTCCTACGAAAGTGTGAAGTAGTCGTACCTCTCGAGCGTATGGATGCGCAGAACGCCCGCACGGACAAGCGCCACCAATGTTCTGGATGCGCGCCGCTCTGAAATGTTTACCAAATTGCTGAACTCTTTCGACGTGATGCGCTCGTTCGATTCAAGATACTTGAAGAGCGTTCTCTCATTCTCCCCTATCTGAATCCGCATCGGAGGTGCGTCCGGACGTTCATCGCGTAAAATCCTGACAACCTCCCTGCTCGCCATGACGGTTTTGTCATTGACCCTAATGAACACCTTCGTGCTCTCAGAACCTGTGGCATCACCGTTGTTACTCCCTGTAAACAAGTGCGGCTTTTGATCGCTCTCTTCGACGTACGCTACAATAACATCCTTGCCATCAAAAGGAACAATCTCGATCATCGGTTCAATTCCCGGAAAACAAAAGTCCAAGCCGGCCTGTTGAATGAGATCCACCTCGCTCTTTTCGCTTTCGACTCCCACGATGTCACCATCGTCATCGACCCCAAACAAGATGTGACCACCTCTTGTGTTCGCGAACGCACCAAGTGCCCGGGCTATTTTTTCCGGAGTCGACACCTTTCGCTTAAACTCGATCTCAAACCCCTCGCCTTCCTCGATCAATCGGTTGACATCTTTATAATCCATTAGGTTCTCCGTCAATGTCGGTTGTATCGGGCACGTCTAAACTATCCACAGATTCAAGTTGATCATCCACGCTCGGGTTTGACATATCCTCCGAGATTGTTCGACCGACAAAATTCCGCGCCTCCATCCTGCGCAACACTATGTACTTTCGTCGCATAACGTACCGGCCATCCCCATCGGGACGGTGACGCAATGGACTTGGAATCACAGCAGCCAACCGTGTTGCTTCATCAAGCGTAAGGCTGGAAGCGGATTTACCAAAGTATCTTTGTGAAGCAGCCTCGATCCCGAAGACTCCTCTTCCCCACTCTATCACATTCACGTATAATTCAAGAATACGACTCTTTGAAAGAAACTGTTCCAGAAGAATTGTAATCAGCACTTCCTTGAACTTCCTCAGGGGGTCTTTCGAGGTGGAGAGGAACAAATTCTTCGCAAGCTGCTGCGTGATCGTACTCGCCCCTCGCGCAAAACGTCGCTTGTCCAGGTTCTTTTCAATGGACTCCCGGACTTCAAACCAATCAATTCCTCCATGTGAGTAAAACGTGCCATCCTCTGCCACGATAATCGCATCGATTGCGTGTTTCGGAATTCGAGAAAGTGAAATCCATTTCTGCGCGATCTTCAGTGGCTTCCCCTCATCCTCTGCCTCCTCGAGGCGCTGCTTCATGAACGCTGTTTCTGTTGGGTTTTCCTTTCTTAATCTTGCAATGCTGAAATACGGGATGGTCAAGAGCTCGTACAGGAAGAACAAGACAACGACGAGGAGGAACGTCTTGAATTTATAATCGTTCATCCATCGAAAAATCCGTTGCAATCGGCTGACTGATGTGGACATCGTGCGGGTCGTCGCGCTGTCAGTGATGTTGATCCAAATACTCCTGCAACATCAGCCGGGCAGCCATCTCATCCACGCGATGTTTCTGCTGCCGCTTCTTTCGCCCCATGCCAGATTCAATGAATGCACGCTGCGCATTCACCGACGAGTAGCTCTCGTCCCACGTTTGAATGTCAACACCTGTCATCTGACGGAGACGCTCGATAAACTCATCCACCTCGATGGCTTTGGCTCCTTTTCCACCCTCAGAGTCGTATGGCATGCCGACAACAATTGTTTTTACATCCTGATCCTGAATAATCCCGACGAGGCGCTCAAACAAGTGAGCATCATTGTTCAATGTGGCAACGCCCTGAGAGAGAATTCTCAACGGATCACTTATGGAGACGCCAACCCGCTTGCTGCCATAATCGATGCCCAGGATACGGCCAAGAAGCTTTTTCATTGACACCATCCCGGGTGTTTTATTCCTCCAACCGTTGTGTCCTGGTGACTCCCCTGACACGCCTGATTTTCTCAAGAAGGCGATTCAAGTGATCCGTGTCTTTCACCGTCAAGACAAAAGTTCCATCGAACATCGAATCCTGGGAATCGATGTTGACTCCCTTAATATTTGTATTCATGTAGGATGAAATCGCGTGCGTAATGTCGTTGAGCATAGCCGGCCTATCCTCACCTGAAATTCTTATTGCCGCAACGAACATAACCCCATTTTCCGCTGGCCAGCTCACCTCAACCACACGGTTCGATTCTATCTGAGCCATGAGCTTGATATTCTTGCAGTTTTTCCTGTGTATCTTGATACCTTCGCCCGTCGTTACAAACCCGACAATATCGTCTCCGGGGATTGGCTGACAGCATTTCGCGTAATTGTGCATGAAGTTATCCTGAGTGCCATTCAGAACAATTCCGCTCGCAGCTCCGCGTGCGGTCGTAATGAACCTGTTGAAGAATCCATCGATCTTGCCTTCCTCTGGGGCAACCGGCTGCGGATGTTTTTGCCCCTCCTGAATCAGGCGTATGACCTCATCGGGATCGAGTTTCCCCTGTCGTACGCTGACGTAGAACATCCCCGTGTTTTCGATTTTCCGTTCATGCAGGAACCTGGCAAGCTCGTCCTCCCTTAGAGTAAGTTTGGCTTTCTTCGCTTTCTTTTCCCAAATTTCTTTTCCTTCCTCGATCGCCTTGCGCTGCTCCTCCCGGACCCATTTTCGAATACGAGATTTCGCCTTGTGGGTGACCACGAATTTTTCCCAGTCGGGGTTCGGGGTTTGTGATTTGGATGTCAGAATCTCAACCTGATCCCCGCTTTTCAGTATCGCATCGAGTGGGACAATACGTCCGTTTACTTTCGCGGCCAGGCAATGGTCACCGATCTTCGAGTGGATTTCATATGCAAAGTCAACCGGCGTTGAACCGGTCGGAAGAATTTTGAGCTCCCCTTTCGGCGTGAATAGGTAGATTTCATCCTGATATAAATTGAGTTTGAAGCTTTCCATGAGTTGTTGCGTTGGAACCTGGCCCTCCGAGGCGCTTTCAAAAATCTCACGCACCCAGTTCACCCAGTTCGAAAGTTCCTCATCAACCAGACCCACCTGTTCCTTATACATCCAATGAGCTGCAACTCCCTTTTCAGAAACCTCATGCATTCCTCTTGTTCGGATTTGCACTTCCACCATCTTCCCTTCCGGGCCCATCAATGTGGTATGGATGGATTGATAACCGTTCTTTTTGGGAACGGAGATGTAATTCTTGAATCGTTCTGGATTGGGAATGTAGATGTCGGCTATGCTACCATATACTGCAAAGCAATCGTTTGTGTCGTCAGTATCGAGAATGATTCTCACTGCAAACAGGTCGTAGATTTCTTGCAGTGGCTTGTTCCGCGCAAGCATCTTGTTGTAGATGCTGTACAGGTGCTTTGCCCTTCCATCTATTTCAAACTTGAATCCTCCTTCTTTCAGTCGCTTCTCAATCGGCTGCGCAAACCTCTTAACGTAGTGCTCTCTTTCCCGCCTTCGGGATTTTAATTCCCTCGCGATTGTATCGTAGGCCTCACGATGCAGGTACTTGAATGATAAGTCCTCCAGCTCCCACTTGATATTTCCGAGACCAAACCGGTTCGCAAACGGCGCATAAATATCGAGCGTTTCGTTGGACAGCCTCTTTTGTTT
>CAYPVN010000013.1:17942-21891 GCA_964414155.1 uncultured Chitinophagales bacterium | reverse complement strand
GCAATGCTTGAGTATTCCTCATTCCATCAACTGTATGAGATTTCTTAATGTATTTGTTTGGTGTCTCTTCCTTGCTTCGTGTGCGCGGCTTTCGTCGAGTTCAGATTCATCCAGAACGGGTGGCCGGACAAACATGACTTCGGCTTCAGGACAGTATCGCTTTCTTGCGCTCGGGGATTCGTATACGATAGGAGAAAGTGTCGACAAGGACGATCGATGGCCGGAACAGTTGGTCCGACTGTTGCGTGGTGAGAAAATTCCGATGGAGGATCCTCTCATCATTGCGAAAACAGGGTGGACAACGGATGAGCTTGCCCGAGCGATTGGTGAACAAGATCCTCATGGCCCCTTCGATCTGGTTTCGTTGCTCATTGGTGTCAACAACCAGTATCGCGGTCGCAGCGCAGATGAGTACCGAACAGAGTTCCAGAGTCTTCTGAATCAGGCAATCGTATTTGCCGGAGGCAGGGCATCACATGTTGTGGTGCTTTCGATTCCGGATTGGGGAGCAACCCCTTTTGCCGAAGGAAAAAACAGACAACAGATTAGCCAGGAGATCGATCTGTTCAATGCGATCAATGCTGAAGAATCATCTCGTACCGGCGCGCAATACATCGACGCGACATCGATATCAAGAGCTGCACAGGTGGATGGGTCGCTGATAGCATCTGATGGACTGCATCCTTCGGCGAAAATGTATGCAGATTGGTCGCGCAGGGTGATGGCGAAAGTGCTGCCGTTCTTCACGCGGTGAAGAAGCTCCGGAGAAAACCATTGACAAAAGGATGAACGCAATGAAAAGTCGAATCACAACGCACGTTCTTGACACAAGCCGCGGTCTGCCGGCAGGGGGAATCCGTGTTTCACTTGAAAAGCAGACCCGGTCGACATGGAAAAGACTGGGAATCGATGTTACAGATGCCGACGGGCGGTGCAGCAAACTGTTGACTCCTGGTAAGAATGTTTCAACGGGATTGTACCGGCTCACGTTCAAGACGGCGGCGTACTTTCGCTCAATGAGGGTAAAGACCTTCTATCCGTACGTTTCCATCACGTTCGAAATCAGGACGAGTGCAGCTCAGTATCATGTTCCCTTGCTGTTGAGTCCTTTCGGATACGCGACGTATCGCGGCAGCTAACACGCCATCCTCCATGGCTCCACCGTCGTGGCAACAAATGCCTTGACTTTTCCTGCGCCGACACCTACCTTCTCTCTGTAGTTTAGATAGGTATTTCAGGCTATCTCCCCTGTTTTTTGGGATGAACAATTCCACATGGCTCAGCATCGAATCAAACGTGTGAGCTCTTGAACCGAGCAGTCCTTTGTGAAAACATCATCGCCCCGGTTCGATCGGCAGCCAGCAGATCGAACGAAATTCTATCAGGGGAAGTCAACCTGTCGTTCCGACAGCTCGTCCCGCTACAGTTCGCGCGAAACTCTCTCAAGAGATTCAATTCCCATCAGAATAATCAAGGAGTGCCACTCAGATGAAGCGCGCTCACCTGGTTATTGCGGGACTTTGTGTCGGCATTATAATGTTGAAATTCTCCGCCTGCGATCCAATTGAGAATCCAACAGTTGCAGTACCGGTGTGCTCGGAACGTTTGCTCCTGCCTGATGTCCAAGCCATCTTCACCCATGCCGTTGAACAAGCAGAACGTTTGAACCAAAGAGTGGCGGTGGTGATCGTGGATCGCGAGGGAAATGTCCTCGGGGTCTACCGAATGACGGGGGATACGGGCGCAGCGATGGTGTCGATCACAAGAGCGCGGACTGCTGCGTATCTCAGCAGTAACCAGCATGCCTTTACATCGTTGACGGCATGCTTCATTACACGGTCGCATTTCCCGCCCGGCGTGTCGAACACACCCGCGGGTCCTCTGTATGGTGTGGGATTCTCGAGCCTTCCGGTTGGCGACATCCAACCAAATGGCAGCGCCCTGAACGATCGACCGGGTGGAGTTCCGATCTTCAAGAACGGCTGCCTCGGCGGCGGCATCGGCATTAGCGGAGCGGCTTCTTCATTCGATCCCGGCACCTGCACAGGGCAGAGCCTCAACGAAGTTATTGCGTTAGGTGGGGTGATTGGATATAATGTGCCCGACGATAAGCGGGGAGATAATATTTTCCTCGATGGTATTCGCTTGCTCTATGCAAATGCCTCGTCACCTCCGGGGAATTTCTTGCTCTCATTTGCTGATCTGTCAGCTCCAGCTCGAGGGGCATTCAGCGTTCCTCCGCAAGCGGCACCAGCACCACGGTTTCCCGTTGAGGGGGAAGTGTTACTGGGTGGCGGATTTGACTTTCCGATACGTGCGGGAACGATCTTGACAGAGCCGGAGGTCCGAAGGATCATCCTGCAAGCTGCCGCGCAAGCAGCAAAAACCCGTGCTGCAATACGAAGACCGATTGGCAGTGCGGCACAGGTGTTCATCTCGGTGGTCGATACGAACGGAGCGATCCTCGGCATCTGGCGCACCGGTGATGCAACACTTTTTAGTTTTGACGTTTCTGCACAAAAAGCGCGGACAGCGGTCGCCTTCAGCGATCCGCATACGATTGATTTTGGAAGAAGGATTCGTATCATACTCGGCATCGGTGTGAACGAGGGGCTCGCCATCACGACGCGCGCCATCGGATTCCTCAGTCAGGATTTCTTCCCGCCGGGGATCGACCGTAACACTCTCGGAAATCCTGTCGAGCGTGGCCCGCTGTTCGAAGGTCCGGATTTTGCATACCAACAACGGCTCGGGCTCTCGCCGTACGGAAATGGCATCACGATTTTTCCGGGCGGCATTCCTTTGTATAAAGGCATGCGGTTGGTTGGTGCAATCGGTATCAGTGGCGACGGTATCGATCAGGATGATCTGATCGCCTCTGCCGGAGCCGTTGGCTTTGAGCCGCCCACGGAAATCCGATCGGACCAATTCTTCTTCCATGATGTTCGATTACCGTACATCAAAATTCCCAGGCGTCCTGAATTATGAAGTACACTCGTGCATATGCCATGGTCTTCCTGCTGCTTGGTGTGTCCGTTGCCTTCGCCCAAGACTCTGCTAGCGTCCGGCAGGACACGACAGGGAAGGTGTTGGAGGATTTCGTGCCAGTGCCTGACCGCTGGCGAGACATCACACCGCCACCGTACGAGCTCAATGTCGAAGGACACTGGTACGATCCCTATAATCAGAACATCCTCAAAGGCGATTATCCGATCATCGGCCTGAATACGTTCCTCGTTGCGACTGCATCGATGGACAATTTTGCGGAGGCGGTACGGACGCCGACCCCGAGCGGCGTCAGCACAGTTGATCCGGTGAGCGAGAAATTCTTCGGCAGGGGAGATCGTATCTTCGTGAACGAAAACCTGAGGCTCAGCCTTGAGTTCTACCACGGTGATGTGGCTTTCAGACCCCGTGATTGGGAAATCAAGGTGACCTCGGTGTTCAATCTCAATTACATCAACACGCGTGAAAACAACGGCGTCAACATCAATGTGCGGAAAGGAGACGATCGTACAGAAACACACATCGCGTTCCAGGAGCTGTCTGTCGAGAAACATCTGTTCAACGTCAGCGACAACTATGATTTCATATCCCTGAAGGCCGGCATCCAGCGGTTCGGCAGTGACTTCCGGCAGTTTGTGTTCAACGACTTCAATCTTGGCGCCCGTCTGTTCGGCAGCTTCCATGCAAACCGCATTCAATACAATCTGATCTACCTGCCGATGCTTGAGAAGGAAACGAACAGTGAGTTGAATACGGTCTTCGACGACCGTGAACAGGATGTCCTTATCGCCAATGTTTATATTCAAGATTTTTTCCAGCTGGGATATACGACGCAGTTCAGCTTTCATTACAATCACGACAAACCCACGCGGCACTTCGACGAGAACGGTTTCCCTGTGCGACCGGCGGTGATCGGCAACGTGCGGCCGCACGAGATCAAAGC
>CAYPVN010000013.1:14130-17842 GCA_964414155.1 uncultured Chitinophagales bacterium | reverse complement strand
CCGTCACTGCGCAGCAGCAAGCAGGAGGGGCAGGCGAACTTCGTCAACCCGGGTCTCTGGCTCTTCAACGTCGGATACGATGCCGAATTGACGCCAAAACTCAAGGCACTCATTAATGTGAACTATCTTCGCTTCGTTCAGACGGAACCACTTCAGCATTTCCTGAACCAACCGGCCATTCACAAACAAATCGGTCTGGATTACAGTCTTGGCATTGTCTACAGGCCCTTCCTGAACAACAACGCAATCATCGTATTCGGCGTTGCGGCGCTGACCCCTTTCGATGGCTGGAAAGATATCTTTGAGTCTTCGCAGACGCAATATGCTGTACTCACATCGGTTGTGTTGACATATTAAGGATGTTGGAATGTTGAATCCTGAGCACCGAATGACAAGGTTAAAAGTCGATCGCATGGCGCACGTTGTAAGCGCGGCACTACTTCTCTTCGCTACAAACGGCAATGCTCAGGAACCCTCTCTTATCGGGCAGAGTCAGGCCGATGCTGAGCGGAAGTCCCGCGGGTGCATGACGTGTCATGGTGGTATCGAAAGCATGCACGAGAATCCGGCCGTCAAGCTCGGATGCGTCGATTGTCATCTCGGCAACGCCGAGGCAACCTCGATGGAAGCGGCACACGTGAAAGCCAAATTCCCGGATCGATGGAAATCCTCGGCAAATCCGGTGCGATCGTACACGCTTCTGAACGAAGAGGACCTGCAGTTCATCCGTTTCGTAAATCCGGGCGACCTACGCAGCGCGGACAAGGCGTGCGGCCCTTGCCATGGTTCCGACGTTATGAATGTGAAGAAGAGCATGATGACAACTTCCGCGCTCCTGTGGGGAGGTGCAGCGTACAATAACGGGATCGTCTCAACAAAGAACTATATTTTTGGCGAGAGCTACAGCTGGGATGGAAAACCGCAGCGCATTAATACCGTTCCTGCACCAACTGAGGACGAACTCAAGAAGGGGGTTCTTCCATTCCTTCTGCCGCTGCCTAGATGGGAAATCACGCAACCGCCCGATAATTTCCGGAGCTTCGAGCGTGGGGGGAGGGTGTTTCGAGGGAATCCCTCCGAAATTGGAATCCCGAATCCTCTGGAGGAGCCCGGTCGACCAGATATGAAACTCAGCTCGCGCGGCCTCGGTACTGAGTTGCGCATTAGTTCGCCTGTGCTGAACATTCATAAGACCCGCCTCAACGATCCCCATCTTTCATTCATGGGAACGAACGATCATCCCGGTGATTACCGGTCGAGCGGCTGCACAGGATGCCATGTTGTGTATGCCAACGACCGCTCTACGGTGAGTGCCGGACCGTATGCGAGATTCGGCAATCGCGGTCAAAGCCAGACAGCCGATACCACAATCTCCAAAATGGAATCCGGTCATCCGATATTTCATCGATTCACACGGTCGATCCCCTCAAGTCAGTGCATGGTCTGTCACATGCACCAGCCGAATTCTTTTGTGAATACATTTCTCGGCTATCAAATGTGGGACTACGAAACGGATGGCGAGCCTATGTATCCGAAGGAGCAGAAATATCCAACCGTGTCAGAAGCGTTTGCAATTCTTTCCTCTAATCCGGAAGAGGCCGCGCTGCGAGGGAACTGGAGCAATCTTGAATTCTTGACACGAGTCAGCGAGTTGAACCCGCAGCTTGCGCATACACAGTTTGCGGATTATCATGGACATGGATGGATCTTCCGGGCCGTTTTCAAGAAGGATCGCAAAGGAAACCTCCTGGATAAGGACGATAACGTGATTCCATGGGATGCACCGAACAAGTTCGATGGTGTAGTACCCATGGCGGGTGTCGGCGCGCCTCCGTCCAATGATGAGAGTCGCAGCGCGCAAAAGGCGGTTCACCTGAAAGACATTCATGCGGAGAAGGGGATGCACTGTGTTGATTGCCATTTCAAGCAGGATGTGCACGGAAGCGGGAAACTGTATGGCGAGTTTCATAATGCGATTGAGATTCAGTGTGTGGATTGCCATGGCACCACAACACAACGCGCAACACTGAGGACATCCGGCGTCGCTGCGCCAGCGCATGGCACTTCTCTGGAAGATCTCTACACGCCCTTCAAGGAGCGGCGCTTTCGGAAGCGTGGAACGAAAATCACGCAGCGTTCCTCTCTGGAAGAATCGCTCGAATGGGAAGTGGCACAAACCCTTGATGTTGATGATCCGCAATCAAAAAATTACAACGCGGGAGCGGCGAAAGCGCATCGTATAACCAGATCGGGTAGCATGTGGTCAGCCGGCATGGATCCATCGGTTCTTGCTCATTCGTATGAGAAAATGGAATGTCAGAGTTGCCACACCTCCTGGATCACGAACTGCTTCGGGTGCCATCTGCCCCAACAGGCGAACTGGATGAAGACGATGAATCACTTTGAAGGCGAGTTATCGCGTAACTGGACTTCGTACAACCCCCAGGTGATACGCGATGATGGATACATGCTTGGCCTGACTGGAACAACGAAAGGGCATAAGGTTACAACGGTGCGATCGTCAAGCGCGCTGGTATTGAGTTCAGCGAATGCCAACCGTGAGCAGATCTACTTGCAGCAGCCTCCAATTTCCGCCCCTGGCTACAGCAGTCAGGCGTTCAATCCACACTTTGCTCACACGGTACGAAGCGCGGAAACGAAAACGTGTACAGATTGTCATCTCTCAGCGAAGAACGATAATAATGCGTGGATGGCGCAGCTCCTGTTGCACGGCACCAACATGGTAAATTTCATGGGGAAGTATGTATATGTTGCGACTGGTGATAATGGCTTCGAGGCCGTTGCGACTACGGAATCGGATGAGCCGCAGGCAGTGATCGGAAGTTATCTGCACAAGCTCGCATATCCTGACTATTACAACCGGCACATTGCCCACAACAGGGAGCTGGATATCTCGTATCATCATGGCGGGAACACGCTGAGCCTTGAGTTGCGCGGTGAGTACCTGTATACGGCAAATGGCCCGGATGGGTTCCATGTATATGATGTGGCAAACATCGATAACAAGGGATTCTCGGAGCGTATTATCTCTTCGCCGGTTTCGCAGCTCGGTCAGGATGTCCATGTGAGCACGCAATATGCAACCGCAGTAGCGCTGCCGACGAACATGCCCATCGATACCCGTCGTGTCCATCGCCCTGAGAATCAGGAACAATGGCCCATTCATCCACTCTACAACTACGCGTACATCACCGACAGGTACGAGGGCCTCATACTTGTCGATGTCATGACTCTGGTGGATGGCGACCCGCGCAACAACTTTCTGGAGCGCGCAGTCACCTACAATCCTGATGGTATGCTGAACGGGGCGGCCAACCTCGCCATTGCGGGCAACTACGTCTACATCTGCTGTGACCGTGGCGTGGTGGTCGTGAACATTGCCGATCCATTGAAACCCCGTATTGCAGGAGAGGTGAGGGATGTAAAGAAACCAAAGGCTATTGCGGTGCAGTTCCGTTACGCGTTCGTGTGTGACGAGGAGGGTATCAAGGTCATCGACATCACGTATCGGGAAGACCCCCGACTGATCGGGAACAGTCTTGTTCGCTTGCAGGGCGCCAACGACATCTATATTGCACGGACGTACGCGTACGTCGCAGCAGGACAGCAGGGGTTGGCAATCATCGATGTGGAAAACCCGGAGACCATCAAGCTCGAACGGATCTTCACTGCCGAGGGTGTGATCAATGAT
>CAYPVN010000013.1:10452-14030 GCA_964414155.1 uncultured Chitinophagales bacterium | reverse complement strand
CCCGGAGACCATCAAGCTCGAACGGATCTTCACTGCCGAGGGTGTGATCAATGATGCCCGTGGAGTCAAGGTTGCTTCCACAAACGCAAGCGTGTTTGCATATGTGGCTGATGGGAGGAATGGTCTGCGCGTTGTGCAACTCACTTCACCGAAGGACACGCCGGGCTATCTGGGTTTCAGTCCCAAACCCACGCCCCGGCTTATTGCAACGCGTCTGACGGGCGGACTGGCGCTCGCCATTTCCAAAGGGCTTGATCGTGATCGGGCTGTGGATGAAAGCGGCAACCAGGTCAGTGTGTTCGGACGACTGGGGTCGCGGCCATTCACGCTTGAAGAGCAGCAACGACTATACATGCGTGATGGCAATGTCTGGACGGTGACGGATGAGGGAAAGATCGAAGGCAGGAAGAGGTGAAACAGTATGGAGTATTGGTGTTAAGGAATGGTGCCTGGGCATGAGGCTAAACAAAATTATCTGTTTGTTTGGTATTGGAATCCTGACGCTCTCACAGGTGTACGCGCAAAAATACCAGACGTTGGGGCCGGGAAGTTGCGGCCTCGGACAGAATAACTGCCACGCATCAGAGAGCAAGCAGATGGTGGACAAGCACAAGAACTCTGTGGATGATCTCAGCGGAAACGATAATTCAACGAAATATGCAGAGCTTTCCGGCGTCGGTGAGAAGAACATGCTAAAGGGAAACTCAAAATGCATGGTGTGCCATGGGACGATCATCTCCGGTAAGGAAGCCTCTGAAGTTGAGGAAGGAGTAAGCTGTGAAAGCTGTCACGGGCCGGGGAGTGGCTACAAGGACCCACACTCTGAAGGAAAAGAGGGAGGTGTAAACCGCACCGGTTACGTCAAGTCGTTGCAGTTGGGTCTGGTTGAGGTGAAGAATCTTGACACACGCGCGCAGGCATGTGTTCGCTGCCATTACATCACCGATCAAGTCATGCTCGCATCCGGCCATCCGGATGGGGCGCGGTTCAATTATATTTCCGCAATGAAGTCTGTGGCTAAACATTGGAAGCGTGCAGCGGGGACTGAAGATCTTTCAAAATCATCGTTTGATAAAGCGAAAACAGCAAAGGGGCCTTTGCCGAAAGTAGCCGCTCCTAAAGTTACTACGGCACAGGTCGACCTGCAACAAGGAGTGGCAGCGAGGCAACAACAGCGAGAATCATCACCTGTTCGTAGACCGCCTCCGGGCCCAAGGCAGCCGGCCCCCGACCCATTTGTCAGTCCTTCCTCCGCAGGGCCGGTTGAGCTCCCTCCCTTTCCTACAATCACCGACAGCATGCAGGTGGACCAAATCCTCCTCCTGCTCAAAAAGCGCCTCGAACTGTTATATGAGAAAGTAGAAAAGTAATGAGTGTCCATCCGGGCAATCTCGGTCAAACACAGTTCAAGAGACTCGAGCAATATAAAGATAGATGGACGTCCTTTGGCGCGAGCACGGGCATTCTGGAGCTCTCCGAAAAACCCACCCCCACGATCCTCAGGGGGTTTGAGATCTTCCGCGAGTATGATGACAAATTCCTCGAAAAGATCAGCCCCGATGTTTCGATCGCGAAATGGAAAAAGGAAACAGTGCTCTTCGAAGAAGGCAGCTACCTGGATCTCGCGTTCTATGTCGTTGAGGGGAGCGTGGACGTGTATGTGCAGAAGCAGCAGTCGTCTTCGCTCGGTGCGCCGTTGTTCGATAGAGCCCGCACAGCGTTCATGGCTGAGGCTGGAACGCAAGAACAACCTCAGGCCTCTGGTGCTAGAACGATCTTCGATGCGCAAGTCTCCCGTCAGGAGAAGCGCCGGTCAGGGATTACATTCCTGTCGGTGATGGATTTTGATCTGCCGATCGGGAAGGGCGCGCGGCTTAATGCGGGAGAAATTTTTGGCGAGATCGGTGCGATGAGCGGCTGGCCCCAATCGGTTACCGCACGGACTGTTACCGAATGTACACTCGTTCAAATCCGCGTTCCCGCGCTGCGCCTCATGAAGCGCAAGTCGTCCTCGCTCAAATCCCGTGTCGACAAACTCTACAGAGAACGCACGCTTGCGTCGCAGCTCAAGCTCACACCACTCTTCCGTGGATGTGACGATGCATTTATTCAATCAATCTCTCAGAAAGTCGACCTGATATCGTGCGAGCCTGACGAGGTCATTGCGAAGGAAGGCGAACCAGTGGATGCGTTCTACATCGTTCGCTCCGGCTTCGTGAAATTATCGCAACGGTTGGGCGATGGCAGTATTGCGGTTTCGTATCTTTCGAAAGGAAGCACGCTTGGTGAAGCGGAGTTGCTTATCGAAGAGTTGAAAGGCTGGACCTGCACAGCTACGTCCAAAGAATACGCTGAACTCGTTAAGATCAACGGAAAGGATTTTCAACAGATTTTCAAGCAACTGCCAAAAGTGGAAAACCTTCTGTGGGAGTCCGCGGTCGCTCGCATTAAAGAAGCCGGTTTCAGCAGGCGTAATCTTCAGCAATCGGAGTTTATCGATACCGCACTGGAGAAGGGTCTCGTTGAAGGAAATAGCATACTCATTATCGATCTGAACGTCTGCACGCGTTGCGACGATTGCGTGCGAGGCTGCTCGGACACCCATGGAGGGATTCCGAGGTTTGTCCGGGAAGGAGACAAGGTCGGGGATTTTCTCATCACCCGCGCCTGCTACCATTGTCGCGACCCGGTGTGCCTGGTAGGTTGTCCGACAGGTGCGATCCGCCGCGCGGCCGTGGGTGATGTTGTCGAGATCGATGAGAAGCTTTGCATTGGCTGCGGGACATGCGCGAACAATTGCCCCTACGACGCAATCATCATGCGGGAGACGGGCGAAGCATGGCCTGCGGACATGGTTCCGGAGGGCCTTCGCGGCAAGGATAAACAGATCGCGACGAAGTGCGATCTTTGCTACACCGATCCGGCTGGGCCGGCGTGTGTACGCAGCTGTCCGCACGGCTGCGCGTTTCGAGTGGGAAGCATACAGGAGTTTCAAAAACTCCTTTGGAAAGACTAGGTGGGAACTCGATCCATCACAACACTTGTCGAATCAAAGCCCCTGTCGCGGTTTGTACGATCGCCGCGTTGGTTCATTGTATTCATCGCTGCAACGGTCGTCTGTCTGCTTACCTATCTGCTCAATGTCCTCATTGCGGAAGTGGATGCGGGCACCTGGTGGGGGCTGGGTTACGGAACCATTGCAACTGTGCTGCTGGTCGGTGCGGCACTGTATGGTGTCCGGAGGAGGAAATTGAATTACAACGTCGGCCGGTCATTGTCGTGGGTTCAGTTCCATACGTATGGTGGGACCCTATTCATGCTCTTGGTTTTCATGCACAGCGGGTTCCAGATACCGAAGGGGACAATGAACTTCTGGCTGTGGGCTCTCTCATTGTGGGTCACCGTCAGCGGCCTCGCCGGAGTAGCGCTGCAGAAATGGATTCCCAAGCTCCTCACGTCGGGATTAGCTGTGGAAGCGGTATACGAAAGAATCCCTGAGTTGGTAATCCAGATCAGGGATCGAGCCGAGAAACTTGCCGAAGTTTGCAGTGAGCCCGTTCGGGATCTTTACCAAAAGC
>CAYPVN010000013.1:2208-10352 GCA_964414155.1 uncultured Chitinophagales bacterium | reverse complement strand
GCCGAGAAACTTGCCGAAGTTTGCAGTGAGCCCGTTCGGGATCTTTACCAAAAGCATATCGCCGCTGCCCTTGCAACGCCGAACCCCCGAATGATCTATTACATCGATATCACCGGAGGGATTCAGTCGCGCATGAACCAATTCGATTATCTGCGACGTATGCTTTCGTCGGGCGAGCAACAGAAAATGGAGGAGTTGCGATTATTGTACAAAACCAAGCTGGAGCTCGACGCGCACTACACATTGCAGAAGGCGTTGCGCTTGTGGCTGTACACACATGTGCCCGTCTCGTTGGTGTTGGTTGTTCTGGCTGCGCTGCACATCTACGCGGTGTGGTACTATTAGACTGGTGGATGGATAGATCGAAATGGCTAAAACCGATTTGGGAATAAAGAAGAAGGGCACCTTCAGTGCACTGCGACTTGCAGTGACGCGGAAGTTTGTCATCCCTGCTTCACGATGGAAGATGGTCCAGTGGGGAGGCATTGGTGGTGTGGTGGTTCTCATTTATTTTGTCCTCGACTCGTTTCTGTTCGGAAGCAGTTTCGTTTCAAGCGGCCCGCTCTCGTCGAATCATGCACGTTTCGAGCATGATTGTGCGAAATGCCATCAGTCATTCAATGCTGTAATAGATTCCAAGTGTTCCACCTGTCATGAAAAGGCAGGTGACAAGTTGGGAGTCTATACGTTTGCGGCACACTACAGCTACCGCTCGACGGATTCCCGTCGTGTCCATTCGTTGCGGATGCCTCGTGACAATGAGATGCCCTGCTCAGGATGTCACTCGGACCATTTAGGCCGCGATGCGAGCATTACGAATGTCCCGGATGTAAGATGTGTAGCCTGTCATGCGTACGGATCGTTCAACGCGGGCCATCCGCAATTTGAGTTTGCGCGCAAATCCCTGCCGGATGACTCGGCGTTGGCCTTCACGCACATCAGGCATACGAAATTCATTCTGGAAAAAACTCGAAAAGAGGGAGGCGGGCTCTATCTCGAGAAAGCCTGTCTGTATTGCCACAATCCTCAGGCTGATGGGAAGCACTTCAAGCAGCTCGACTACGATACGCACTGCGCCGGCTGTCACCTGACCACTGCTGTTGAAACGCCATCGCTTGCAATTAGGGACCCGGGCAATCCGCTGGAGCCGGGGGTTGAAACACTGGAGATGATTCAGCGACGGCGCGGACCCGGCACCCGATGGGCATTCTATACTAACCCCAATGAGTTCACGATGAAAGGTGGAGGAAGGGTTGTGAAGTCGCCCGTGTACCATAAAGATCCCTGGATTCTTGAGAACCTGAGACTTCTCCGCCGAACATTGTACACAGACCCCGGGCTCACCGATTTGCTTCAAGCGACGGGCACATCTTCAAACGGGAAGTTTCTGGTGGAAGCGATTACTGCGTTACAAGAGTACGCAGACGGATTGCGTTCACGGCCGGAGCCGGAAATCCAGTCAGATCTTGCGCGGATTGATTCACTCCTGAAAGTTACACGACGTCGCATGGACGTGGCACCGGAGGCGCTTTCTGACTCCTTGTTCATGCTCAACACCCGGAATCAAAACCCTGACCTCACACCCGCTCAACGGAATGAATTCGAGGCTTTTGCTCTCAAGCTTTCCAGGCCCTGTCTCGAATGCCACACGGTTTCTCAGGCAAGTATTCTACGCGTCCAAAAAGACCAGCGTGTATTGCGCAGGGCGGAGTTCGATCATCGGGCACACATTCTTGAGCGGCGATGTTTGGATTGCCATGTCGAGATTCCGATTGCGCAGGTATTCGCAGGAGATACCACGGTTTCTCTTGTGAAGGACAGAGCGTCAACACAGAACGTTCCGACCGTCGAGAATTGCTTTGCATGCCATACTCAGCAGACAGGTTTGAACCGATGCGTGACGTGCCATTTCATGCATCCGGATAAGGAGAAGCGAGGGAGTTTGCAATTGTTTGTCGAGAAGGACTGACAAGAGAAGACCATCATGCGCGCGAGATTGTTCTGTAAAACCGGTCAACTTGCAGGAGCGATCTACCAAATCGCACACGAGGCGACGATAGGCAAGGGTGCTGAGAATTCCATCCAGCTGTATCCTGCACTCATTTCCGGCAGGCACGCACGCATCTCCTATGACGGCAAGGCAGGCAGTTACTTTCTCGAAGATCTCGGCAGCCGTAATGGGACGAGGCTCGATGGCATGAGAGTAACCCGGAAAGAAAGGCTCGGAAGATTGCACATTATCACGTTTGCCAACGCTTTTGATTTTATATTTCAATGCGTAGAGGAGGATGTAACATCTGCCAGCGAAGTCATGGAGAAGCCTCCACAGCCGGTTGCCAAAGAAAGCCGCAGAACGGAAGTTGCCGGGGACTTCGATGTAATGCCTGTTCTCAAGAAACAGGAGGAGAACAGAGAGGTGCAACCGGCAGGCAACAAGACAATGGTTGATGACGCAGTCGTTCCTCTTCCATCCATTCCAGCCGAACACCCTGCTTCGCAATCAGCGGGAGAGTACTATTTGGAGTTCAGAAATGTGAAAGGAGGCCAGCAGGCGTTTAAGCTTCATCAGGGCGAGAATGTTGTAGGAAGAGACCCCGCCTGTCAGATCGCCATCGATGACGCATCACTGTCCCGCAAACATGGTGCGCTGAACGTTCGCGGCGCAAAGGTGACCATTAAAGATCTCGAAAGCAAGAACCACACATTTGTTGGGGAGGCGAAGATTACAGGTGAGGTCGAGATCCGGTCTGGCGATGAAATTGCGTTTGGTCTGGTCAAAGCTGTGCTCGTCCAGAAGAGGTGAACAGGAGCGCCATTTCGACAATCCATTATATTCCTATTGGCGTATTGTCACTGACTATCTTCAATCATGAACGCATCCCCTGAATATAAGCCGGACGGTTCTCTGGTTCTGAAACGCCCGGTAGAACTGCCGGAGGTTTTGGACCTTCTCATTGTTGGCGGCGGTCCTGCAGGCACTGCCGCGGCATTCCGCACAAAGGAGCTCGGGTTGAACGCGTTAGTCATTGACTACGACGACCTGATGAAGCGCATCCGGGATTACCCGAAAGACAAACTCATTCTCCCGGATTTTGGCGGGGGCGATCAGATGAAATTCCCGAAAGGGGATACGCTCATTGGCCGGCTCCACTTCGCTCCCATCGACAAAGATGATATGTGCTCGACGTGGAAGATGTTTTACCACGAGAACAGCGTGCCAGCCCAGATCGGCATCGAACTCACCGGCTTGCAACGGCGTAGCGACGGGGTCTGGCAGGTGAAATCCTGGAACCACAATTCAAAGGCCGAGCAAATGTACGCTGCCCGTCATATCGCGATAGGAATAGGGCGCGGTGTGCCGCGCAGGTTCGACATTCCCGGCAACACCGACGGTATCGCGTACCGGCTTGCAGATGCGAACTCATACGTGGGCGAACCCGTGCTTGTCCTTGGCGGCGGTACGTCTGCAGCGGAGGCTGCAATCGCGATCAGCAACGCAAAAGTAAAGGCGAATGACGCGAGCGCCGTGTACTGGTCGTATCGGGGTGACAAGCTGCCGAAGGTTTCGAAGGCACTGGCCGACGTGTTCTTCGAAGCGTATATGGGCAACGGCAACATTCGATACTATCCGAACAGTGAACCGGTCGCGGTGGTTGCCGCCGATGATCGGAGAGAATACCTCTCCATCCGTACCGACCGGAGACTGATTGCAGGCCGCCCCAACGAAACGTCACACCTGGAGTTCCTCAAGGAGTTTTGCATTGCGTGCATCGGCGAGGATATACCGGAAACGTTTCTCAACTCGCTTGGCATCTTTATGGCGACCGGCGGCCCTTCAAACAAGAAGCGCATGGTGGTGACTCAATTCCTTGAAACGCAACAGCCCAACGTCTATCTCATCGGAGATATTCTCAGTCAGGTGTACCTTGAGACGGAGAACTTTGACGGCGATCCGGCGACGTTCAGGGAGGTAAAGCACAGAGGAAACATCAAGGCGGCACTCTGCGATGGTGTGCTGGTTGCAGCTGTGGCCGCGCAGCGCATCGCCGGAAAGAAAGAGCTGGATATAGAGCTGGAGTTTGTGGAATCGCAACCGGCCCCTATCGCAGAAAAACCGGCAGCATCGCCGCTTGCGACCATCATTGCTGAAGCCGTTCCTGTACAAAAGAAGGAAGTTGAGCAAGCCAAAGCGTATCTTGTACGTATGCTCGCAGGCGGCGTACAGGAAGATGAACATCCCTTGAAGCAGTTTGGCGTGACGACGATCGGACAAAAATTTTGTGATATTGTTTTTCCGGATGACATGTTGCTTGCGGAGCGTCATGCCTCAGTCTCACACAACGCGGATGGCTTCTTTTTACGTGACGATGGAAGTCAGACCGGAGTGTTCCTCCGCCTGACCGAAGGCCGACCGCTTGAAGTTACAGGTGGAGATCTTGTCAGGCTTGGGCGACAGTTCATTTTGTTCCGCATGGATGATGCAAAGCCGTCATTCATCCATTATGACCAAACCGGCAAGCAGGTTGCGGCTCACGATTTGCCAATGAAGACGATTGTCCTCGGCAGGGAATCTCCCGACATCACTCTCGACAGCAGAGACATGACGCTCTCGAGGAGACACATGTCCATTGCGGTGAAAGATGGCAAGGTGCTGATCAAAGACCTGAAGAGCGTAAACGGGACATATCAGAAAGTCAACAGTGCAACAAAGTTGGATGATGGCGATGAGTTTCGCGTTGGCCGGCAGATATTCAAGCTGAGCCTGCAGAAACAAGAAGCTCCAGCAAAGGTTCATCTGACCACAAAAGTATCCTTTGCCCCGAAACCGGCTTCTCCTCCTGCTGAAAAAGGGGCTGCGCCTGTTGCAGTCGGGGGCATGACAGTGACCTTCGCCAAACTTGGGAAGCAGTGCCTATTGGAAACGGGAGAGACGATTTGTACTGTTGCTGAAAAGAACGGGATAAAAATCACGGCCGAGTGTCACGCGGGAATCTGTGGAAGCGATCCGATACGCATCCTTGCCGGCGGCGACAATGTGAATGCAATGAAAGATGAAGAGAAGGGAACCCTTGAAGATATATGCGGACTGTCAGGGGGTGAGTATCGGCTGGCGTGTATGGTGAAACCGAAAGGTGCCGTAGAAATCGAGATTCTTGGAACGTAAAGGGAACCGATGAGCGATCAAATGAGCATAACTTTTGGCAGTTCGACCGATGTGGGTCTCCAACGCACGGAGAACCAGGACTCCCACGGCAAATTCCCGCCGGGCGATCTCGATCTTTCCGCGCCGAAGGGACAGCTGTTCATCGTGGCTGACGGCATGGGCGGACATGAAGGTGGCCGGGAAGCGAGCGAGATGGCTGTGCAGACAATCCAGGAATCGTATTTTGGCGATTCGCCCGAGTCCATTCCGGAAAGTCTGGAGCAGGCGATCCTGAAAGCCAATGCGGATATTTACAAGTTCAGCACGGTCCATCCGCGCTACATGAGCATGGGGACGACCTGTTCGGTGCTCGTCCTCAAGAATGATCGGGCGTACATCGGACACGTCGGTGACAGCCGCATCTATCGCATTACTTCGACGGCAATCGAACAACTGACGAATGATCATTCGAGGGTGGCCGAGTTGCATCGCCGCGGTGTGATTTCGAAAGAAGAGGCCCGGTACCATCCGGAGCGGTCGTATCTCTATCGCGCCGTTGGTGTCCGGCCGACAACAGAAGTGGACCTGATCGAAGATTTGCACATCAATCCGGATGAGTATTTCCTGCTGTGTTCCGACGGGCTGGTCAATCATGTAGAGGATTCCGAATTCAAGAACATCGTTTTGGAGAATGAGCCACAGGGAGCGTGCGAGGCTCTTGTTGCACTGGCAAACAAGCGGGGCGGATTGGATAACATCACAGTAATGATCGTTCGCGTCTCGGAAGGTCCCGATTTTCGGAAGGCGGCGGCATGATGGAAGCCGGCATCATCGGCAAAGTCATCGACACGTACAAGATCACTGCCGTTCTCGGCAAGGGCGGTATGGGTGTTGTGTACAAAGCTCAGGATATGACGCTTGATCGTGACGTTGCATTGAAGATGATGGACATGCAGCTCGCGGCGGATCAGAATTTCTTGAAGCGGTTTCAATCGGAGGCGAAGGCGCTTGCAAAGCTGCAGAACCCGGGCATCGTAGCCATTTTTGCCTTGCGTGAAACGGAGCTGGGACTCTGCATCGTCATGGAGTATGTGGATGGGCAAACGCTCGCCGATGTGATTCGCGAGCGCGGCCCGGTCCCGCTTGGCGAAACAATCTCCCTCTTCAAACAAATCCTGTCAGCGCTTGACCATGCTCATCGGGCCGGGATTATTCATCGTGATATTAAACCAAGCAACGTGATGATCACGCCCGACGGGACGGTGAAGGTTGCCGATTTTGGACTGGCAAAGATTCAGCAGACGTCCGCTGTAACGGTCACGGTGGGAACGGGAGGCACGCTGTACTACATGTCCCCCGAACAGGTGAGAGGGCTTGCGAATGTCGACCATCGTGGGGACATCTATTCCCTCGGGATGACATTATACGAGGCCGTGGTCGGAAGAGTACCGTTTGAGATGAGCGATACTGATTATTCCATCCGACAGTCTATCGTAGAAGGAAAGATTCCATCGCCCGACAAGTTCAAGCCGGATCTACCGAAAGACCTTGTCCGTGTTGTTATGAAGGCGATGGAGAAAGACCCTGCCAACCGATATCAGAGTGCCTCCGCAATGATCGATGCGTTGCAGAAGCTTGAACCAAAACACGATCTAACGAAAGAGCGTCGCGCCGGGGATACAGGTACCGTAATCGATTCAATGCCGGGGAAGCGAAAACCGAAAGCAGTAATAATAGTAACAGCTGTCATCGCTACCGCCGCGGTCCTTTTCTACGTGGGTCGGTTGTTCCTTGCCCCTTCGACAGCGATGCTCTCCATCTCGACAACTCCGTCAGGTGCTCTGATTATTGTCAATGGGCAGTCTATCGGTCTTTCGCCAGCGGAGTATCGTGCAGAACCCGGAACAGTCGCATTGCAATTCCTCGCGGATGGGTTCACTCCACGTGACACCTCCCTCGTCGTCAAGAAAGGTGACGTACTGTCGCTGGCCATTGCTATGGCGAAAGGCAAAGATGACAAGGGAAGTGGGGAGAAGGGGGAGCGGGCCTTGCAGAAGGCACAGACGAAGGATGAAGCGTCTGGACGGAAGGAGATCGCGCCACTCACGGCGACGCTTGTGTTACAGGCGGTTCCAAGCGGGTCGATTGCGGTCGACAACAACATCAAAGCGGGAAACACATCCCGCTCCCAGGAAGTACAGGTGGATGCAGGTGATCGCATCGTTACGTTCCAGCATCCGGTGTACGGGCCCGCAAGTTTTCCGGTAACAGTCCGGGCCGGTGAAACGAAAAAGCTCATCTGTTATTTCGAAAGCTACGTCAGCGTACAATCGCTGGCTCAGGCTGGCGAGAGTGTATGGGGATCGATCATGATCGATGGAAAAGATACAGGGATTCAAACGCCGAAGGATCGAATTCCGTTGAGTCCGGGAAAACATCTGGTGACGGTCACACGCGCCGGATATGAAACCGTGGAGGGGACGAAAGAACTTGTTATCCAGCCGACGTTGGGAGAACGGGTTATCCCCCTTGTGTTCCACCTCAGGAAAAAGTAATCGGACAGTTTAGCTTTTACACAACATATTTAGGGAGGGCATTCAGATGAAGGAGATCATTCAACATCACCCGATGCAAATCGCTGTCTTGCTGTTGGTGCTGTTCACATTCGCCCCGACGAGTCTGGCACAGCAGGAAGTACAGGCATCTGTAAAAAAAATGGACGAAGCCATGAAGTACTACTCTTCAGCCAACTTTGATAAGGCAATTGAGATTCTGGTCGTTCTGGCTGATGACCAAACGCTCGAAAAAAACGACAGGAAAGAAGTCCTTCTCAGCTTGGGCAGGGCATACGTCGCCAAAGGCTGGAAGGACAAGGCATCCTGGGCGATCGACAAGCTGCTCGAGATGGAACCTCCTGTAATCGAACCTGATCCCGATGCAGAGTGTCCGCCGATGATGAAGGTCTACTATGACGCACGCAAGAAGAAATCCGGATCCGCTG
>CAYPVN010000013.1:0-2108 GCA_964414155.1 uncultured Chitinophagales bacterium | reverse complement strand
AGTTTCATCAAGCTCAAAGATCAGATCAAGCTGCTTGCGCGGCTTGTCAAGGTGGAAACGAGCGAGATCCTTGCGACGGAGGAAGCCAGCGGGGATGCGGATGAATTTTTTGAAATCACAGAAAACCTCGGGATGAAGGTTGCGAAGAAAATCAATGTCTCGTTGACGAAAGCCGATGTGCAGAAGGGAACGGAGACAAAATCGCTCGACGCTATGATGTCGTATTCGGAAGGGCTTGTGCTTCTTGAAAAAGGAAATTACAAGTCCGCGTACGAGAAATTTCTGCAGGCACTGACCATTGATCCCGACTACGAAAAGGCGCGGACCAAGGCCGAGAGCCTCAAGCCATTGCTTGGGTGACGAGATGAAACAGGGAATTCCCGGAATCAGTGTTCTTCTGGTGGCATCGCTGTTGTTCTGCGCGTGCGCAACAGTGAAATACGACGAGAACATCGGAAGCTACAGGAAACAGATTGCAACGCTTGAGGCGCGACTGCGGGTCAAGCCTGACGATGCGGACGCCCTCCGGGATCTGGGAGTTATTTATTTCCAGGCGCGGGAGTACGCGCAGGCCAGGGACTATCTCAAGAAGGCGTCCGTAATCGATGCGAAAGATGCAAAAACGCTCTTCTATTATGGCATGACGCTTGAATTCGAAAACAACATTCAGGCGGCGCTTGCAGCGTACATCAACTATACAGATTTCTCCATTCTTTCTCCGTACAGAAACCTCATGGAGGGACGTTACCGCGCCCTTACGCGCGATATCATCCAGCAACAGCTGCAGGCACTTGTAATCCAGGAGCAGGTTCTCGGAGACAAGGAGATGTCGTCTGGGACCGTTGCGGTCTTCCCGCTGACCTATCAGGGCAGCGATGAAAAATTCTCCGCTCTCGGCAAGGGGCTGAGTGAGATGGTCCTGATCGATCTCGGTCAGGTCAGTGCACTGAAACTGGTCGAGCGTATCCGCATTGAAACATTGCTTGCGGAGCTGCGGTTCGGTCAGACACAGAAGGTGGATCCGGCGACAGCCCCCCGCCTCGGCCGGCTCTTGAGTGCAGGGCGGATTGTGAGTGGAACGTACAACGTTTCCGGTGAAGAGACCATGCGCCTTGACGTCACATCGTGGGATGTGCTCACGAGGAAATTCCCTGAAGCGACCACGCAATCCGACGCGCTGGAAAATCTCTTTAAGCTCCAGAAGGATCTGGTATTTGCAATCATCAAAGACATGGGTCTTACGATTAGCCGCGCCGAGCGGGAGCGGATTCAGCGGATCCCGACTAGAAACCTCCAGGCATTTCTTGCCTATTCGATTGGACTCAAAGAAGAGGACCAGGGTGATTTCAAGGCTGCAGGTGTTTACTACAAGCAAGCCGTTTCACTGGATCCCAATTTCGGTCTCGCACAAACAAAGGCCGATGCGGCGGATGCGCTTGCCGTTGCAGGAGGTAATAAACAGAATGCACTCGTTGCCGCCCAGCGCGTTGATCCGCCCTCTCCGGCAGACTCGAGGTCGGGCGATCTCGTACGGCAACGGTTGGAAAACCTGACCACCGGTGTCGGGTCAGGCTTCGTGCCGGGGGAAGACGATCGGAATCCTGCCGAGGAGGCAGCTCGCGCGGGGGCAGCAGTCGGCAATTTACCGCCACCACCACCCCCCCCACGGTGATTCGAGGTGCTTCCGGCTCGCTCCGTTCTCGTTGGATCGAGTTCTCTGGCTGCAAATATTTGGAAACACACAAAGGATCAAGAAAGGAGTTGACGATGAAATCTTCATCTGTCGCCCTTGTTGCGCTGCTTTCGTTGAGCGTTTCGATATCCGGATTCGCTCAGATTCCACGTACCATTTCCTATCAGGGTGTCTTGACGGACACATCAGGGATTCCCAAGCCGGATGGAGACTACGTGCTCACTCTTCGCCTCTATCCGGATAGCGGGGGCGTTGCGTCAGTATGGGTCGAACAGAGAACGGTCAGGGTAAAGAGAGGTGTGTTCTCAACAATCATGGGTGGACAGGCCGGGTTCGACAAAATTTTTTCCGCAAGGCTCTGGTTGAGTGTGCAGGTGGGAACCGAACCCGAACATCCGATCAGAATTCCGCTTTC
>CAYPVN010000012.1:21286-23414 GCA_964414155.1 uncultured Chitinophagales bacterium | reverse complement strand
GATCCCATGATATCTCCAACGTGTGAATGAAAATGTTGAGAAACCGGACGATGCGCTTATGGTGTCGCCCGCCACACATACCGTTTGTAATCCTCTTCTGTGTCAATATCCGGAAGCTCTCCAAGCACAGCATGCGAAAGGTTGAAAGCGGCGATACGATCGAGTGTTTCCTGGTAAACCGAACGAGTGCTCCACGCAATACCTTCGAATAAATCCTTGGTCGGTCTGTTCATTCCCAACAGATAATAGCCTCCGTCGATCGAAGGTCCGACCACCACATCCTGTGCCGACAACAGGTCAAATGCGCGGACTACCGCATCAACAGTGAGATCGGGTATATCGGTTCCAATAATGACCGTTCGCTCCGAGCCATCAGCAAACGTCCTCTCGAAAGCTGCCTGCATCCTTTCCCCCAACGTCTCGCCAATCTGTCGGGCAAACTCAAACGGATGTCCGATCCACGATCGCATCTCTTGTTCTGTCGCCTTTGGATCGTAAAAGAGATACACTCGGAGGCCATGCGACAGGAGTTGATCGCCGAGGGAAAACGTTCGCTGCGCGAGACCCTCATAAACTGCGGCAGCTTCCTGCATTCCCAAAACATTTCCGAGCCGGGTCTTGACTTCACCCGGCCGCGGAAGCTTAGCAAAAATAATCAACGACTGCATCTATTGCTCCATTGCCAGTTTTTTGGGCCGGGACTGCGGATCTTCCTCTGACAATTTCCCATACAAGCAGAGCGTAGAACGGAATGTATTCCAGCATTCCTATCCACAACTGAAACTGCCACACACCTGTCTTTTGATACTGATACACCACAATATTGCTGAGGTTGGAAAGTCCGAGAAGTACAAACACGGCTGTCGACCACCGCAGCACGATCAATGCTGCAAGCCACGAAAGATACCAGGGATGCACGACGGGTCCAAGAATGATGAATCCCAAAAAGCCGAGAAAGACCTTTTCGAGCAGTTCGCGGTTCATGAGGGCTATCCATCCTATCCAGAGAAAAAATAGAACACCGCTCACAAGGTGCGCCTGCTCGTTCGAATGCAGGATTGAGTAGAGAATGGAAAAAACTGAGCCATTGAATTCCCAGGTCGAGTTGAAAATACCGAACGATTCGTACAGACCGCCGGTCGGTTCAAGGTACAACCAACACCCTGTTGTAAGCATGATAACAGGAATTGCAGGAACCCAGAATTTCCGTACACCGGAGACAACCCGGAACAACATCGGGGCAATGAAGAGTGGGTACAGCTTCGCCAGAGCGGCGAAACCAAGAGAAACTGCACCTGCCACATGCCGATTCCTCGCAGCAAGCAGGATCGCTGCCAAAAGAAATGGTATCCCGAGCGCATCGATGTGGCCATCGAGCCCAAAATACATGATTGGCACGGGAGACCATGCGTAGAGTGTAACGAACGCTGCATTCAGGTTGAACTGCTTCAAGAGTAGGGTCAGCAACCAAACTGTCACGAGGTCAAAGAGAATCAATAAACATTTCAAGCCTATTAGAGAGTCGCCAAAGAGTAGATTGGAGGAAAAGAATAGAACCTGCGCGAGCGGAGGATAGATCGTCCTCATGTGGGGAAAGTTTATTTTCGATGGAAGGACATCCGTGTGGAGATGCTGGAGTGATGGATCGGTTGGCGCAAGAGCAAATGGATTGATCCCGTGCGCAGCAACTTTTCCATCCCACACATAACGGTATATATCGTCCGACGCAACAGGTTGAAGCGGGACTACGGTCAGCCTGAACAATAGCCCGAAACCCAGAACCACGGCAATGAATTTCGGCGTTGATCCATTAACGGAAGAACGAAACCTGTGCACAACGTAAGCAAGAACCATGTACGCTAGCGCGTTCACCGCGATGAAGACAAGCACGCTTGCAGGCGACGAACCTGCAACGTAGAAGGAGAGGTAACAGAGCTCAACACCGCAGCCAGCGAAAACCAATCGCTTCAACGACATATCAGATCTTCACCCACAAATATTTGAAGATTGTGTAGAGAATTTTCACAGAAGCTTTGATTGTACCCGAAATCGTCCCCGTCACTTTGGAAGAGCCGATTCTCTTGCGATACCGGACGGGAACCTCCGTGCATCGCAACTTGAGCTTCGC
>CAYPVN010000012.1:14998-21186 GCA_964414155.1 uncultured Chitinophagales bacterium | reverse complement strand
ATCCCCATCGAGGAAAGCTATGATGTCCGCATTGCTTCTGACGGCGTGGGCAATTCCAAGCAGACATGCATGGCCGTATCCCCTGCGGTATTCGGTAAGAACAGTCGCTCCCGCCTTGCGGGCTGCCTCCGCCGTACCGTCACTGGAACCGTTGTTCACAACGACGATTTCTGATACCGCTGATTGGGGGATCGAACGAATGACGTGATCGATTGAAGACTCTTCATCGAGGGCTGGTATGATGACGACAATCTGATAATCGACGGGACGTGAGGCTCGGGCATCCGGCATCTCGATAACTGTGGCTTGATCTCTCATACCGCACACAATGCCGCGCCGACGATCCCCGCCTCATTGAGCAGTTGCGCCGGGACAATGGTTGTTTGCGTCTTGATCCGCCGGAGAAACTTATCTGACTCCTTGCTCACTCCACCGCCTATGATGATTAGGTCAGGCCAGATGATTTGTTCAACAGTGGCAATATACTCCGAAACCAACTTCGACCATTTCGTCCAGCTCAAATCCTTTTCTTCCTTGACACGGTATGATGCCCGACGCTCGCCTTTCTTTCCGCGGATCTCGATTTGACCAAATTCCGTGTTGGGGATAAGCTTTCCATCCATAAACAAAGCAGAGCCAATGCCGGTCCCGAGTGTCAGAAGCAAGACTACACCATTCTGTAGCTTTCCAGCACCAAACCTCATCTCCGCCAGTCCCGCCGCATCTGCATCGTTGATAATGGACATCTTTCGACCGCATGCCTTCTCGAACAACGTCTGCGCTTCAATACCGATCCATGATTTGTCGAGGTTGTTTGCCGTCATCATTATCCCGTTTTTAATCGGTCCCGGCATCGCACAGCCGATTGGCCCTTCCCAGTTGAAGTGCTCAATAATCTTCCCAACGACCTTTACCATGGAAGCTGGTGTTGCCGGTGAAGGCGTTTTGATACGAAATCGTTCAGTCAGAAGAACGCCTGCCTCCGTATCCACCACCGCCCCCTTCATTCCCGTACCGCCGATATCAATACCGAGTGCTTTCATGATTCAAAATTCGATGAAAAAGCTGCCGGCGAGAACCGCGCCTCCGGCGATGTTACGGCCATGCGTTGCAGTCGCATACGAAACCGCACAACCAAACATGGGAGTGAACTTGTACAGCAGTTTTCCTATCCAGGCTGTATACTCCTGGTTGTTCGTATACAGTCCGAGCATTCCCGCCGAACTTGGTTGACTTGGAATGCTGGAAGTTGATTCCCTTCCCGAGAGCAAAAAGATGAGATACAAACGACTTTCCAGAAAGCCGTAACCTACCTCAAGATTGTACAGAACATCATCCGAATGGCCACGATAGACAGCAGCGTCTGAGTTCCCCTCAGAGCGAATATTATATCCAATATCACCGCTGATATAGAGTGGAGTAGGATGGAACGATCGCCCCGCGAGAATCTTCAGCAGGACGTTGAACTCTCCGTCGCCGAGCAGCAGCCCGTTCGCATCGTTGCTTTTCCCTGACGGAAAACCCAGGAGGACTTCGTTCGAAACGACAAATCCATTACCGCCAAACCAGTTGTACCGCATCGACAAATCAATATCGCTAATCCCACTGTTTGAGAAATCGGCGGCTCCGGAGGTATTCTGCGATGCGGAAAGAAATTTCATTGGGATCATCGCACTAACAGCGAGTCTATCTGTCACTCCATAATCCAAGAACAACTGAACGACATTGTCCCGAACATCAGAACCGATTGGGTATTTCCTGGAATCATCACCATATACCTTATTGTATCCAATGGTACTGAACCCTAGCTGAAGAAAGGTGCTACCCTGTTTTCTTGGCCAAGGACCGGCAAGTGTTGACTGAACCGAGAGTATCGCGAGCAGTAAAATTGCAGCGAACGAGTGACGGGTCATTTGAACATCCTCCTTAAGCAACCGGGCAGAGCCCGAGCGATACTTGCCAGATGAACGACGCAACAACAACCGCAATCGCTGTTACCTGCACGATCTTCTTGAGGGCTTTCCACTCCATTTCTCCATTACTCCAAAGTATTTGGGTGATTCTTTCTTACGGCAGCCGCCAGCGTCTTCCATCTGCTTCAAGCAACTTAGCAGCCTCATCGGGTCCCCATGTCCCGGCCGGATATTCGAACACGCGAGATTGCTTGTTTGAAGCCCATCCTTCGTGGATCGGCGTGATGAGGGACCAGGCTGCATCCACACTATCACCCCTGGCGTAAAGTGTGGCGTCTCCCAACATGCAATCGAGAATCAACCGTGTATACGCATCGGCAAGGTGACCGCCGAAAGACGACCCGTACCGGAAGTCCATTGTCACCGGACGCATGCGGAATGACGAGCCGGGAATTTTCGAGCTGAACTTGAGGGAAATCCCTTCATCAGGCTGGATGCGGATGACGATGTTATTCTGGCCGAGTTGATCCGCCCCCAACGCCTTAAAAAGATGATGAGGAGTTTTCTTGAACTGAACCGCTATCTCGGTGACACGCTTCGGCAGCCGCTTTCCCGACCGGACATAAAAGGGAACATCCGCCCACCGCCAGTTGTCGATAGTGAACTTCAGCGCTACGTAGGTTTCCGTTAGGCTTTGCTCTGAAACGCCCTTCTCGCTCTTGTATCCCGGAACAGCCTTTCCGCCGGCGGTGCCAAGTGTGTACTGTCCGCGTACCGTGAGGCGATGAACATCTTCCTGTTTAATCTGTTTGATCGCCTGAAAGACCTTCTGCTTCTCATCCCGTACCTGCTGGGCGTCGAACAGCACGGGCGGTTCCATCGCAGTGAGAGCGAGCAGTTGCAACATGTGGTTCTGAATCATGTCACGCATCGCGCCGGCGCCTTCGTAGTAACCGCCGCGGTTCTCAACGCCGACTGTTTCCGCGGCAGTGATCTGAATGTGGTCGATATAATTGCGGTTCCAGATCGGCTCGAAGATACCGTTGGCAAAGCGGAAGACCAGCAGGTTCTGTACAGTTTCCTTGCCGAGATAATGATCGATCCGGTAGACTTGATCTTCATGAAAGACGCTCAGGACTTCAGTATTCAGCGCTCTTGCGGAAGACAGATCGGTGCCGAATGGTTTCTCGATGATGATGCGCGTCCAGCCGCTTTCCTTACGCTGCTTGTTCAATCCCGACGAGCCTAAATGTTTGACAATGGGAGAGTACAGACCTGGAGGAGTTGCCAGATAGAAGAGAAAATTCCCCGTCGCGCTTCCTGCGGCATCAATCTTGTGCAACTCAACGCGCAACGCCTCGAACTCATGAGAAAGGCTGGAATCCACAGCGATATAGTGCAACTCACGGGCAAACGACTGCCATAAATCAGCTTCCGATCCCTGCAGGCGGCCAAATTCCTTCATTGAATCGTGCATGTACGAACGGAATAGGTCGTGATCCATCGGTGTCCGACCCACACCGACAATCGTGAAACCCGCGGGAAGCAGGCCCTGTCGCGCAAGATCGAAGATCGCCGGAATCAGTTTGCGCTTGGTCAGATCACCCGACGCACCAAAGATGACCATCGTACACGGGTCAGGAATCTTTTCCATCCGTGTCGAATCGGCAAGAGGATTATATTCGAGAACAGATTGCATTTCTAATGAGATTGGTTCGAAATTGATGTGCCAGGTTTCAGGCGTACTATGAAAACTTGAATGTTTCTTGAAGTGGGGCAAAAACCTAAACGCAACTAGTTTCTTTTGAGATCCGTGAGGCTCAATCTTTGGTTTTCACAGCGTGACCGCCGAATTCATTCCTGAGTGCCGCGAGCATACGATGCGCGAAGGAGTTCTTATCCCGGGACGCCAATCTCGCCTGCAGAGAGAGAGTTATGACAGGAGCAGGAACATTGCGCTCGATGGATTCAAGGACCGTCCAGCGGCCCTCCCCGCTGTCCGATACGAACGGTTCAAGCTTTTCCAGTTTCGGGTCTTTCTGAAAGGCAAGCTCGGCAAGCTCGAGGAGCCAGGAGCGCACGACGCTTCCCTGGTTCCAGAGGTGTGAGATCTTTTCCAGATTAAGATTGTAGGGAGAAGCTTCGAGAATGTTGAACCCCTCAGCATACGCCTGCATCATCCCGTATTCGATTCCATTGTGGATCATTTTGACGAGATGTCCCGCGCCGCTCGATCCGCAATGCAGATAGCCATCAGGCGGTGCAAGTGTTTTGAAAATCGGCTCGACACTCGTGAACACTTCCTCCTCTCCACCAATCATCAAACAATATCCGACCTTCAGTCCCCAAATCCCTCCGCTTGTCCCACAATCCAGAAAGTGAATTCCTTTCACCATGAGCGCGGCGTGACGGCGAAGCGTGTCTTTGTAATAGGAGTTCCCTCCGTCGACCACAATGTCACCCTTGCTGAGCAGCGGAATCAGATCGGCAATGTTTTGATCTACGGGCTGGCCCGCGGGAACCATCAACCAGATAATCTTGCGCCCCTGTAATTTTGAAACCATATTTTCCAGAGAGCTTGAGCTAACCGCACCCTTCTTCACAGCATCCTGTACCTTAGCGGCGGTTCTGTTGTACACAACCACCTGATGGCTGTCTCGCAGAAGGCGTTCAACCATATTGCCTCCCATCTTTCCAAGACCGACAAAGCCTATGTGCATGAGCGATATTCCTTGTCTAGGGTGTGGGAACCGAGTCCGTTACGAACTGCCCTCTCTTCTCAACGAGGTTCTTGTACAAACCATCAAATGATTTCTCGAACGACGCAACGCCATCCTCCTCCAGTTTCCTAAGAACCCATTGCATATCTACGCCGGCAGCTCCAACATCATTGAGCACTTTCCTCGCGCCTGGGAGATCGCTCTCAACCGTAAGCGTGGGGTTGCCATGATCAAGAATAGCAATGTATGTTTGCGGGGGAACGGTATTCACAGTGTCCGCTCCGATAAGTGTATCGACGTACAGGAGATCAGTGTATGCAGGGTTCTTCGTTCCGGTGCTGCCCCACAGGGGACGCTGGACATGAGCTCTCTTTATCTCCAGCGCCTTGAAACGCGCCGATCCGAACACCTCTTTGAATGCTTGGTAAATCAACTTCGAGTTTGCCACCGCCGCACGGCCCATAAGTCCTTTGTTCTTCTCCGCATCTTTCCTGGCAAGCAGGTCATCGACCAGCGTATCAATCCGACTGACAAAAACGCTGGCGACTGATCGTACGTGATCGACCGGCTTTCCGGCCCTGAGACGCCGTTCGAGTCCGCCAATATATGCCTCGCAAACTTCCCGGTACCGTGGCTCAGCAAACAGTAACGTAACGTTGATGTTAATCCCTTCACTGATGGCCTGTTCAATGGCAGGAAGACCCTCCTTCGTTGCCGGGATTTTCACCATCAGGTTTTTCCGGTTGATCTTCTTCCAGAGATCTCGAACTTCCTCAATGGTCGCCTGTGTGTCGCGTGCTTTGTTCGGTGCTACCTCAACACTCACGTACCCGTCGCGCCCGCTCGTTCTGTCGAATGCCGACTTCAGGACATCACATGCCATCTGAATGTCGGTAACCATCAGCGCCTGAATGATTTTCGCGGCGTCAATGTTCGGGTCCTTCTCGACAAGGTCACGGATTTGATCGTCATAATCGCTGCTTCCCGAAATCGCTTTGTCGAAAATCGTCGGATTGGACGTAACGCCGAGAAGTCCCTCATCGACCATCTTCTTCAATTCGCCGCTCTTGATCACTCCCCGACTGATATTATCGTACCAGATACTCTGGCCCAGTTGTTCAAGTTTTTGAATGTTGTTCATGACTTGATCCCTTCCATGCAATTCGGTAGGGACGTTCAATTGTCCGAGGGGTCCCTCCCGGGGAACCTCCCTACCGCGGTATCATTGTTGTTTCTCTTCAATATCTAACACCTTCTTCAGCCGCTGCGCATGGCGCTCTTCGTTTGTGAACCTCGCTTTCAAGAATGCCCGCACAATCTCCAGCGCGGCAGCAGGACCGATAACGCGGGACCCGAGACAGAGCACATTCATGTCGTCATGTTCAACGCCCTGATGACCCGAGTATGTATCGTGCGCGATGCCTGCCCGGATACCTTTGATCTTATTCGCTGCCACACATGCGCCGACTCCACTGCCACAGACAAGGATTCCGCGCTCAACCTCACCTGATGTGACAGCCTTGCCAACAGCCCTTGCAAAATCGGGATAGTCTGA
>CAYPVN010000012.1:0-14898 GCA_964414155.1 uncultured Chitinophagales bacterium | reverse complement strand
ATGCGAGCACCTTCTTTGCGGCTTTAATGACGTGGTCGACAGTGATATCAAATCCCTTGAACGCGACGTCCCCAGGCGCTGACGCCCCAAACGAATGCATGCCGACGAACGCGCCCCGCGCCCCTATGTAACGCTCCCAGCCCAGTTGTACGCCCGCTTCCACTGCAACCCGCCCTGTTACGGAAGGAGACAGCACGCTTTCCTTGTACTCATTCGACTGCATCTCAAACAACTCCCACGACGGCATGCTTATCACGCGTGCCCGGATGCCTTCTGTGTTGAGCTGTTCAAATGCCTGGATAGCGAGCTGGACTTCAGAGCCTGTTGCGAGCAGCAGAACCTGTGGATCAGGCGCGCCTATCAGAACATACGCACCACGCGAAACGTTCTCAGCCGAGGCATACTTCGTTTGATCCAGTACCGGCAGCTTCTGACGAGTCAGCGCGATGATTGTCGGACCCGTGCGATGTTCGAGTGCATACTTCCAGGCATATGCCGTTTCATTTGCGTCCGCGGGACGGAGGACGACAAGGCCAGGCATTGCACGCAGCGACGCAAAATGCTCCACTGCCTGGTGAGTCGGGCCGTCTTCCCCAAGCCCGATACTCTCGTGTGTGTAGACGAAGATTGTTGGGTATTTCGAGAGCGCCGCAAGCCGTATTGTCGGGCGCATATAGTCCGTGAAGCAGAAAAACGTGGCTCCGTATGGTATCAGCATATCGCTCACCGCAATGCCGTTCATGATCGCACCCATGCCATGCTCGCGTACGCCGTACCGAATGTAGCGGCCACTTCGATTGGTCTTGCTGAAATCAGTCGCTCCCTTGAACCGTGTGTTATTTGAGGGTGTGAGATCGGCAGATCCGCCGAGCACGAGCGGGAGCTTCGGCATGATGGCATCGAGGATCTTCCCTTGCGCTTCGCGCGTTGCCATCGGTGCGGCGGGATCGAACTTCGGCACAGACTCAGCCCAGATATTCTCCCAATTCTCCGGCAACTTCCGATCAGCAGCGCACAGGAATTGCTTCGCCAAGTCCGGATACGCCGCTGTGTAGCGTGCAAACAGCTTGTTCCACTCGCGCTGGCGGTTCGCACCTTTCTCTATTTCCTTCCTGAACACCTCCAGAGCCTCATTCGGAATGAAAAACTTCTTCTCCGGATCCCATCCGTATCGCTGCTTGGTGAGAGCAACTTCGTCATCACCAAGCGCAGAGCCGTGCGCGTCGTGCGAATCCTGTTTGTTCGGACTGCCGTAACCAATGTGTGTCCGCAATTTGATCAGTGATGGTCGGGTCTTCTCGTTCTGGGCGGCAACCAGGGCTTTTTCAAACGCTGCCATGTCATTACCATCCCCCGATACAGTCTGAACGAACCACCCGTACGCCTCATACCGTTTTGCAACGTCTTCGCTGAACGAAAGCGATGTCTCGCCGTCGATTGTGATCTGGTTATCGTCGTAGATAACAATGAGATTATTCAGACCAAGGTGGCCAGCCAGCGAGCTTGTCTCTGAAGAAACACCTTCCTGCAAACAGCCATCTCCGACAAAGACGTAGATCTTGTAATCGACAATAGGAAGGTCATCACGATTGAAATACGCAGCAAGATATTTTTCAGCGATCGCCATCCCGACAGCATTTGAAATCCCCTGACCCAACGGGCCTGTGGTCACCTCGACGCCCGGTGTGTGGCCGTATTCGGGATGTCCGGGGGTTTTGCTTCCCCACTGACGGAAGTTCTTGATCTCATCCAACGAGAGATCGTAACCAGTAAGATGAAGGAGAGAGTATAACAGCATGCAACCATGACCATTGGAGAGCACGAAGCGATCACGGTTCGCCCATTTAGGGTTGCGGGGATTGTGCCGCAAATGTTTTGTCCAGAGCCAATAGCCGACCGGCGCCATGCCCATGGGCATCCCCGGGTGGCCCGACTTCGCCTTTTGGACTGCGTCCATCGAAAGACAGCGGATGGTGTTGATGCTCAGCTCATCGAGCTCAGTCAGGCTTGGATGGCGTACGAGCCTGCCGTCTTTGGAAATTGAATGTACTGGTGGAGTGAGGGTTGATGCCTTTGTGGAATCCATAGTTTGAAAGAAGCAATTCAGAAGTTAGCAGCCGGGCCGGGCGTGGCACCGGACAAGACTTGCTCGCCCAGCACAACTCCTCTAAAGATAGGGAAAAAATATGAAGTTTCAATGTCGGGAAAATAACGTTTCGGTCCCGACTACCTGCTTATCCATTCAATTGTTGAAAGAGCACGCTCGCCAGAAGATATATGCGCGCTCGCTTGATCTTATCACCTTCCAAATCATACACAACACAGAGAGGCACCCTGACGTTTTTGCCCGTTGCAGCAACGCCCGCGAATTCGCCGATATGCTTTCCGGTGAAGGTCGCCTCCAACACAGCCCTGTTCTCCGTGACAATCGTATTGGTGATTTCGGCCTGGGCATCGAAAGCCACATGATAGATATGATGCAACATCTGTCCAATCGCCTCTCTTCCTTTTGTCACCTGTCCGGTGGTCAGATCTGTGAATTCCGCATCCTCTGTAAGGTATTTTGTGTCATGGCTTTGAAAGTAGGCATTGACGTTCTGGCGAATGGCGTCAGGTGTCCTTTCGTTGCAGCTGATGAGAGAGGAGAGCGCAACGATACAGAACGCGACCGTGGCGAGAAAGGGCGTTTGGTGTTTCATGATACAATGCCTCCTATGTTGTGATGAACAAAAACGGCGACAGTTGATCCGCCGATGGGTTGAAAGATGTTCTTGGTGAGAAGTATTGTGAATCGATTAGAGGTAGTGTTGTAAGTGTAGGAATTGAATCGTTCACATGCAATTGGAAACCCAAGAACTCCTCTGCTACTTTCCACGCTTGTAATAATTGATCAGCCCATTCGTCGAGCTATCGTGCAACGTGACATTATCCTTGCTCTTCAACTCCGGTAAGATTGCCTTTGCAAGCTGCTTGCCTAGCTCCACGCCCCACTGGTCGAATGAGTTGATGTTCCAGATAATGCCCTGAACGAAGATCTTGTGCTCATACATCGCGATCAAAGAGCCGAGTGTGCGTGGCGTTAGTTTACGGAAGAGGATCGAGTTGGTGGGCTTGTTTCCAGCGAACAGTTTGTGTGGAAGGAGAGCTTCGAGTTCCGCGCCCTTCAACCCGGCAGCTTCCAGCTCTGTGCGTGCTTCGGCTTCCGTTTTCCCCTTCATGAGCGCTTCCGTCTGGGCGAAGAAATTCGAAAGGAGAATTGCATGATGGTCGCCAAGCGGGTTGTGGGATTCCATCGGAGCAAGGAAGTCCGCCGGTATCAGTTTCGTCCCTTGATGGATGAGCTGATAGAATGCGTGTTGACCGTTTGTGCCGGGCTCTCCCCAGATTACAGGACCGGTTGAATAGTCAACTGCAGCGCCGTCACGCGTAACGCTCTTGCCGTTGCTTTCCATATCCCCTTGCTGGAAATATGCCGGAAAGCGGTGCAGGTACTGATCATAAGGGAGAATGGCATGTGTCTGCGCGCCGAAGAAGTTATTGTACCAGATGCCGAGGAGTCCCAGAATGACAGGAATATTCCTTTCAAGCGGTGCGGACCGGAAGTGCTCGTCCATCTCGTGAGCGCCGGAAAGCAGCTCTTCGAAATTCTCCATGCCGATGTACACGGCGATTGGCAATCCAATAGCTGACCAAAGCGAGTATCGTCCGCCAACCCAGTCCCAGAACTCAAACATATTCTTCACATCGATGCCGAATCGGGCAACCTCCTTTGCGTTGGTCGAGAGAGCCACAAAGTGCTTCGCTATCGCCGATTCATTCTTGGCCGAATCGAGAAACCATGAGCGCGCTGTCGATGCATTCGTCAGCGTTTCCTGTGTTGTGAATGTTTTGGAAGCTATGATGAAGAGAGTCGTTTCAGGATTGAGATGCTTCAGCGTTTCAGCAATATGTGTCCCGTCGACGTTGGAGACGCAATGCACGCATAACTTGGCGGAACCGTACGGCTTCAGCGCCTCAGTGACCATCACCGGACCAAGATCCGAGCCGCCGATTCCGATGTTGACGACATCCATGATTGCTTTCCCCGTGTACCCTTTCCATTCACCGCTACGAATCGCATTGCTGAATGACCTCATGTGTGCAAGAACCGCGTTCACATCCGGCATGACATCTTTCCCATCAACGATGATGGGTCGGTTCGAACGGTTCCTGAGGGCAATATGGAGGACCGCGCGGTTTTCTGTCACATTGATCTTCTCGCCCTTAAACATCTTCTCGCGCCATCCTTCCACATCCGCCTCGCGCGCAAGAGCGAAGAGGAGAGACATTGTCTCTTCCGTTATTCTGTTCTTGGAATAATCGACGAGTATATCGTTGAAGCGAAGAGAGAATCGCTCAAAGCGCCGTAGATCTTGCGCGAACATATCACGCATGTAGATGTTTGCGATGGCCGAATGATGCTCGTGAAGAGCGATCCAGCTAGGCGAGCGAGTCAAAGCAGACATTGGTCTTCAGGGTTTGGTCATTACCTATGAAGATGGTCGGAAAGACAAACGAATATAAGATGATAGTAGGACAAATGCCGGGATCTAAGCCGTCATAAGCAGCGATGCCCTCAATTGAGGGCATCATGTATTCGCAAGCCGACGATGGGCTACTTTTTCTTCTGTACGTCGTGCTTCTGCCGGTAGATGTTCTTGCTTGCCCGGTTTTGTTCATGCTGTAGTTTGGCTCGCTCGGCCGGCGTTACGACACCATCGGCTTTTGCTTTCTTTTCATCGGCCTTGATTTTTCCCTGTTGCACAGCCAGCCGCCGCGTCTCCTTTTTTGTCAGTTCGCCACTCTTCCTGCCCTCAATAATCCGGGCTTTCTGATTCTCCTGACGCTGATCCACCGCAGGAGTCTTATCCTGGGCGAATGACACGCTGCCAAACAGAACGACGGCTGCGGCGAGTATCGTTGCAAATAATGCTTTCATAGGTTCACCCTTCTATTATAATGTGATTGACGGTTGTTTGGTTGTTGGACGGAAGCCGAAGTAAGAAGTTTAATCATTAAGCATTATTCACGCATCATTTCCAGCTTGGGCAGCTGCTTTACAATCTTCACCGTCTCCAGACTGACTGTAATGACCTGACCGATGAGCCGCATGATATATTCGGGATCGTCTGCACGATTGGGGTCGTTGGTGATGCCGCTTCGTTTGTCTGTGCTGATTTGATATTGGTCGATGATCCACTCCAAAGCTGAGCGGTTGCCGAGACGATACTCGAATGCTTCCTGAGGAATCCCGCCCAGCTTGAAGAAATCGTTGTAGATGAGTGTCTTCTTGTCCTTCGAGAGTTTCATCTTCTCGACGCGGTAGTTCAAATGGCCGACTTTGCTCTCGATGACGTCCAACTTGTACTGCTTCTGCTTCTCGTACTCGACATGAAGCGTTGCGAGCTTCTTGCCTGCCTCAGCGAAAGACCGGAAATCCTTGACAAATGGAACGCGTGGCAGCTCGCGCCGCAGGTTTGCCGCGTATCGCTCGCGGTAGGTTGGATGATGGAGAAGTGCGTAGATGTAGTGGAAGATATCGGCTTTGGTTATCGACCTCACCCCTGACCCCTCTCCGGTGGAGAGGGGAGTTGTTAGCGCTTGCTTCACACGAGCAAGCACATCCTTGATATTGTTTGTGACTTCGCTATTCCAGAAGCGGATGACTCGGAAGCCTCTGCCATTCAAAATGCGCGTGCGTTCAGCGTCGTACTCCCGCTGCTCTTTGTGAACTTCGCCATCCAGCTCCACCACCAGTTTCTTCTCAATGCAGACGAAGTCAACGATGAACTCTCCAATGGCATGTTGACGTCGAAACTTGAAGCCGAGTTTCTTGTTGCGCAGATGCTGCCAGAGGATTTCCTCCGCCTCTGTCTGTTCTTTCCTGTGTTCGCGTGCAAGAGGTTTGAGATGCTTCCACGTCTCTGCGTCTGTCGTCATGTAACGAGGATCCTCCGACCCACCCCTCTCCAATGGAGAGGGGTCGGGGGTGAGGTCATAAACCCTGTTAAACTCCTCCACCGCCCAATCCGTGATGTTCTCCCGCCGGTTGCTCCCGTCTTCGTCGTATGTGTAGAAGGGGAAGCATTGAGACTCACCGGTAAGATGTAGATCAGGGATCGTGTTAGTCAGGATGCAGTGGAACGGCTTCGTGTTTCCAATTGCCGTCAGACATATTGCACGGTTTTCTTTTCGGCTTTCCTTGGTTGGGAATATGTGCGGAATCTGATATACTTCTTCGTTCAGGATTCTGTCAAAGAAGAGGCGTTGTCTGCAGAAGGGACGATAGAGCGCACTTCGCATTTTACTTTCCTCAAACTCAGCATACTTTCCTCGTTGTACGTCCAGTTTCAGATCTCGACTCCAACTCAGTTTCTTGTCGTCATACTCGGCAAAATCATCAGATTTAGGTTTCTTGCTAAGTCGACTCCACCTTGAAACGTGCGTGTTGTATGCCGTGATCGTTCGTTGCATGTTCTGAGCAAGTTCTGCTTTGCTGAAGTTGTATGCCCAAGCATCACGGTGCGTTTTGACTCCGTTGCTGTACATAATAAAGACAGAACTCTCATTCGCCTTTACCTCCTTCGTCCCCATCGGCGGGAACGCCTCAAACTCATCATGTAACCCTTCGGTGAGCCATGTGTTCTTCTCGTCGGGGTTGATCGACTTCCATTCTACTTTCTGTCGTTGCTGCACTTCATCCAGATAGTGATACTTCTCCTCCTTCCGCCAGAACTCATCGACACGTGCGTGGAAGATGCGAGCGCGCTGCAACACTCCCTGTCCTCTTGGAGAGAGACGGGGAGTTTTTGATCTCTCCCCTCTCCTATGGAGAGGGGCCGGGGGTGAGGTCGCTTTGCCGGTTGCGGACCCCTCGCCGGTGGGTTTCTTCTCTTCGGACCCCACCCTCGCTCCCTCCCCAAAGGGGAGGGATGGGGTTTTTCTCACCAACAAAGTGATGCTGACGCCTACTTGAATCCCGAACACGTTGTGCGTTGTGCCGGAGAGCTTTGGGTTCTTCCGGACATTCCCCCCAAGGTCAAGGACATAAACCGCATCAAAGTCCTTCGCGAGATGTTCCCTCATCCCATCAAAAGCAATCTGACCAAGGAAGCTGTTGTTACTGACAAATGCGACGATCCCTTCATCTCCAATTCTTTCCGACGCCCAACGGAACGCCTTCACGTATGGATCTGAAAGCGCATTCTTGTTTGTTGCCGAGCTTGCTTTTGCATATGTCTCGGCAACGTGTTTGTCTAGCGTCGGATACTTCCGGTTTTTGTTGTTGTCGTTCTCGTTGAGCTGCCACGCGTTGTACGGCGGGTTCCCCATGATCACGAATATCGGCGACTTCTTCTGTTGCTCCACCCGCTCGGTGTTCTTCGTGGTGAACAGCTCCGCCTGGTGAGGCTCGGCCAACTCAAACGTATCCACAAGACAAATCCCCTCAAACGGTTTGTACTCGCCGATCTTCTCAAAGAACTCGTGCTCGATGTTCATTGAGGCGATGTAGTACGGAAGCAGCATCACCTCGTTGCAGTGCAGCTCGTGCTGGTACTTGTAGGTAAGCGCCTGCCGCTTAATCTCCTGCATTACCCGCACGATGAACGTCCCAGTTCCCACAAACGGGTCGAGGATGTGCACGCCCTTGTCGCTGAGCGAGCGTCCGAACTCCTTTTGCAATATCTCCTCCACGCTCTTCACCATGAAATTCACAATCGGCTGGGGCGTATAGACGATGCCGTGCGTGTCCGCCACCTTCACGGAGAAGCCCTGGAAGAACTTCTCGTACACGGTGTTGAGGAAGTGCTGCTTCTGCGCAAAGTCCGTGATGGAATCGGCGGCGGCTTCGATGGCAACGTAGAGCCGGTCGAACTTGTTCAGGAACTCTTGTCGACTGAAGGCCTTTGACGTGAGTGCTTCGATCACCTTCTCGATCTCAGCGGCGATGATGTTGCGGCGGGTAAAGTCGGAGTTCTGGAACACGGTCCTGAAGATGCGCTCGGTAAGGAGGTGCTGGATGAGCATTTCTTCAACAGCCTGTATGGAAAGATTGGGATTGATCGAGTGACGGCACAACTCCAGGAACTCCGTAAACGCACGGATGAACTTCTGGTTGGTTTTGCGCTCCTCCTCAATCCGGGCGAGAAGACCCTTGGCCAGTTCGGGAATCTTTTCTTTGAACTCGGTTGCAGCTTCTTCCCACCGCATCACCACCGGTTGACGGTAGCGGAACAACTCATGAAGCGTTTCGACGAGACGATCCGGCTTGGTGATGTCCTCGTCAAGAATTTGCTTCCCGCCCTGCCACAAGATTGCCCGGTCCGGAGCCTGGAAGATGATGTTGTCTTTGGGGTAGCCCTGCTGGAATTTCTTGCCTACCTCATCCTCAAGATCGTCGTGGCTGTCTTTCGCTTCCCAGTATCCCCGCGGTATCTCGAAGTCATCAAGCATTGCCCCATCCACACGCAGCGGATGCTGGTCCGGGCGCTTGATGGAGAACTCCGGAATCAGCTTCCATTCAACCTGATGGCAGCAGTGGTTCAACAATTCCTGGAACGCCGAGCGGACTGCGGATTCATGGGAGATGTTGGCTGACTTGAAACCCTTCAGGGCTTCGTAGTAGGCTTTGACAGGCTTATGGGTTGGTTTGAGGCTAAGGGGACTCATTGAGATTCGATACGGATCAGCAAGAGAGTATCGAGAAAAAACAAAAGAATCAAGACAAGGCGGGAAAACTTCTTTATGGCGAGTGCAACGGCGTGAGAGACAAGGAAAGTCTCATCTGCAACGCATTTCAACCTCCAAAGCTCGCAGATCGAACCGACCCGGCCCGACCAATAGCGTCGATTACAATGCCTGTTGTAATCACCTCCGGCAAGACAATCGGTTCCGTCGGACGACCTGCGGGGAATATAACGTAAAGGGGAACGCCCGATCTGCCGAACTTCGCGAGCAACTTTGTAATATCGGGATTACGGTTTGTCCAGTCAGCGCGGATTGCCACGATATTGCTCTTCCGGAATTCTTCCACCACCTTCTCATCCGTCATCACAGTATGCTCGTTCACCTTGCAGGTCAGGCACCAGTCCGCCGTAAAATCGATGAACACCGCCCGACCGTCGCTCAGGTCTTCCTCAAGCTTCACGAGAGAAAAGGGTTGCCACTGAATACCATTTCTGTTCTGCGTAACCACCGCCTCTCCGCTCGACGGAATTCCGGCGATCACAGTCCGCACATCAAGGATGGTTTCGAGAAACACCCAATATCCCAGCACGACGACCACAACAGCGGCAGCCCATGTGGTCACATAGCGTGTTCGAGACGCATTGAGAGTTGCAAACCGACCGACAAGCCAGCATGCAATGGCAACCGTAAGAAGAAACGCACAGGCCCAGATGACCGCTTCCATGCCGAGCTGCTTTCCAAGAACGTACAACAGCCAGAGCGCCGTTGCCATCAGTAGGAATCCCATCAACTCCTTTGCCGTCACCATCCACTCGCCCGGCTTGGGGAGGAATTTCATCCAGGCCGGTTTCGAAGTAAGAACAAGATATGGCAGCGCCATCCCGACAGCAACGCTCGTGAAGATTGTCAGCGTAACCCATGCGGGTTGTGCGAATGCAAAGCCGAGTGCCGTCCCCAGGAACGGCGCTGTACATGGAGTCGCCAGAATCGTGGCAAAGACCCCTTCGGCAAACGATGCTGTGTAACCCTTCCCCGTTTTGTCCCGCCGTTCCACTGCGCTGCCGATACCGGCAAATGCCACGATGGTGGGAAGTCCGATCTCAAAAACGCCGAACAGGCTGAGCCCGAAAGCAAAGATCAACGCACTCATTGCGATGACAAACAGTGGCTCCTGAAATTGAAATCCCCAGCCGACCTGCTCGCCTGCTCCCTTGAGGAGTATGACGAGAGCCGCGAGGACGAGGAACGAGGCAAGAATGCCGAGCGAGAAAAAAATGCCGAGGCGTTTCACCTGACGCGGCTGATCGCCAGCCATCCTGACCAATCCAAAAATCTTCAATGCGAGTACAGGAAGAACGCATGGCATGATGTTCAGCAGCAGGCCGCCGATGAGAGCAAATACGATATAGAGGGCAAACGGCAACGTCCTGGTTGTGTCGGAGAAGCCCTCGAACTTCTGATCGAGCAGGCTGCCCGATCCGCCGCCTACGATTGGCAGGCTCGCACAGAACTCCGCGGAAAGCGGGACCTCAACCTCCACCGACGTCCTCGTGCCGGATTCCATTTGGTACACAAGCACACCGCGGAATACCATTGACGTTCGGAGCTTCTCATACGATGAAAGGGGGATCCTCAGTGTTGCTTCGGAGGAATTGGCAACAACCTCCGTGCGGCCGTTGGCAATCTCATCAATCGACTCGGGATAAAAATCGGGAGAGACATTCTTCACCACAACGAATCGCCTTCCGGTTTTTGCGCCCAGCTTGATTTCCACCGCGCCATCGCGGGCTGTCGCAGCAAGAGTGAAATGTTCTGATGGAGAATACCTTTGAGGAATCTGAGCGATATACCGGTCGAAAAGTGCCGCGTTGTCCCGCTTCGGTTTTTCTGATGACACCGGAAGGATCAACTCAACTACCCCGCTCCCCGGGATACAGAGATGCTCGCACTCCAGCCAGTTCACATCTGCTTTGATTGTAACTGTTGAGCCCGGGGTCCACGCTTGCGTAGTGACAAATTCCACCAGCAGCATGTTCTCGATTTCATAGCCATACGTCAGGACTTCAGCGCTCTCATCATACTTGTGTGGAAGCGGCCATCGAATCTCGCCTGCTGTCATTCCCTCAGGTAGAGTCCAGCGGATTTGCGTGGGAAGGCCCGCTTCGCCTGAATTCTTCCAATAGGTATGCCAACCCTTTTGCATTCTCATCAGCAGGCCAGCCGTAAACGTCGACCCGGGCTTGATGCTCTTGACATCAGCAACAAGACTGATCTTGGTATGAGGTCCATTGTCCGGACTGTCACCAACGGGAATTTTGGAGGATGGAATCTGCGGCTGTCCGATTGCAGCTGACCCAATGGAAAGGAGGAGGAAAAGTATGGGAAATACTCGTTTTTTCATATTCTCAATTGAATAACCGAATGCTCATGCGTTGAAATAACACCCTATGGTAGCCAAAAGTGCCTCGATTTTCAAGATTGAAATGGCAAAACAAAAGGGTGACCTGTTGGCCACCCCAATAAGAGCCGGAGTATTCGATGAACTATTCTAGGTTTGATCCTTTTGCTTGGGGTGGATAAAATCATGCTTCCACCGCTTCTTTATTATCACTATCAGGTACCCGAAAATTACTAATGCAACAAGTGCAATCAGAACAAGATTATCCCTAAAGAAACTTACTTCCTCTTGATCCTGGAAAACCATGAGCGCTTGCCTTTCTGAAATATGCAGATGAGATACCGAGGTGCACGAATGAGCCCTTAGGACGTCGCGTGCTCATCGATATTCGTCTCTTGAATGATCAATGTAGGCATTGAAGAGAGTCGAATCAAGAAATCATCACGATGTTTTCCGTGAGCCTGCCTGCCGGAGAACTTCAGCGTACTTGAAACTTGAGCCCGTATTATAAACAAGGATCGACGATGACTCGCTGATAATGCCTATTTCTCTTAACGGAAGAATGGCAGCAATTGTTGCAGCGCCTTCGGGAGAAAAAAGGAGTCCCTCCGTTATCGCGACCTCGCGAATTATTTCGAGAATCCTTCCATCTTCTACTGCAATCGCGAGACCTTTGCTCTCGTACAAAATCCGTAGAATCAGTGTATCCGCGAAAGCCTTCGGCACGCGCAAACCCGAAGCGATGGTGGTTGCATCATTCCAAAACTCTGACGAGGTTGCCCCGGCTTCAAATGCTCTGACAATGGGCGCACACCCACTGCTCTGAACGGCAATCATCTTTGGCCGACGCGCATCGATCCATCTCATCTTCTCCATTTCATCAAACGCCTTCCACATTCCGATGAGTCCGGTTCCTCCTCCCGTGGGGTAGATGATGATGTCGGGAAGCTTCCAACCATACTGCTCGGCAATCTCGTAGCCCATCGTCTTCTTCCCTTCCAATCGATAAGGCTCCTTCAAGGTCGACATATCAAACCAGGAGCCCTTCTCGGCATTCATCTGCTTCGCTGCGTCGCTGATCGTCCCGCTGACGAGGTGAACATCCGCTCCATACGCGAGGCACTCATCGATATTGATTCGCGGCGTATCCTCCGGCATATAAATATGAGACTTCATGCCGCACGCGGCGCCATACGCCGCAAGCGCGGACCCTGCGTTGCCGGCAGTCGGAATGCACGCTTCGGTAATTCCCAACTCTTTCGCTTTCGACACCGCCACCGATAACCCACGCGCCTTGAATGACCCCGTGGCATTGCACGACTCATCCTTCAGGCGTAGATCGCTCAGACCAAAACGTGCACTGTACCGATTCAGCGAACGAATAGGTGTGAATCCCTCACCCAACGAAATGACATGCTTCTCATCAAGAACCGGTAACAACTCCTTGTAACGCCAGAGGGTTCCCTCCCTCTCACGCAACGTATCCGGACTGAGAGCCTTACTCACTGCATCAAGATCATAGCGAGCCAGCAAGGACTTCCCACATTGGGTGCAGACGGTTTGCACCAGTTTGTGGTCATATCGGGTTGAGCAATTACTACATTCGAGATGGGTTATGAAGGACATTTATCGTTTGATCCAGTCATCATGAAGAGCATCAAGCTCACGCTCGGTGAGTTTAGGATTTTTCAACGAGTTGCTGGCAAGCCGCTGTCGCAACGCCTCAAAGAGCGCCACAGCACAGGCAACCGAGACGTTCAAACTCTGAATCATTCCGAGCATGGGTATTTGAAAATTGCGGTCGGCACGAGTTGCCGCCTCATCGGAAACACCCCGGTGTTCATTGCCGAAAACAAGAGCGACCTTTTTCGTCAGGTCAAGTTCATAAAGGGACTTTGAAGAGTTGCCGAGATGCGTGGCGAAAATCGCAAATCCCTCGTCACGCAGCGTGGCAAAACACTCCTCCACTGAAGTATGCTTGCGGCGGTCAAGCCACTTGTTTGCACTGGATGAGCTTTTCTTTCCGATCCGCGGAAACTTCTCAACCGTGTATAATAGCTCCACCTGCATGATCCCCACCGCGTCGCACGACCGCAGAATCGCACTTACGTTATGTGGGTCGTGGACATTCTCAATGACCACCGTGAGATCCGGCTGGCGGCGGGCAAGCACCTCCTGTATGCGTTCACTGCGACGAGATCTCAGTGCCATCGGTCGAAGGAATAGTTGTGATGATTGTCGAGGCTTCACGGCGCATCTGCAACAAGACGATTGCGGCAATAACGAGTAGTGCGCCGAGAATTTGAACAGGTTCAAGATACTCCCCGATAAGAAGCGCGGCTGAAGCGATTCGCGTTCGCTTCCTTTTTTTGGTTGATGGTAAATCCGCCGTGGAAGGTTCTTGCCGCTAGTCTCTCGTGGAATGTGTGGTGGGCTCTCGCAGGGCTGGCCGTGGTGTCGGTTCTTATTCCTCACTCCCTCTTCTTCGGCGGTCTTCGTTTTGTTGTAGCCTCACGGGCGGTCATCACCAGCACGCTTGAACCTGTCGTCGCGATTCGAATAAAACGTGAGCGTCCAAACATTGTACCGCTGCAGGACATGTCGTGTGAAGATGCTCATGAACGCGAAGCAGAAAACAGAACCCGCGCCCGTCAGCATACCAACAGGAGTAATCGTGATCTCATCAACACCACCGACGGCAAGAAAGCAACCGAACAGAGAAATCAGCGCCGCAGAAAGTTTGATGGTTGTGAATCGCTCTTCCTTCGCGATCACAGCGTATCCCATTACGAAGAGCGGAGCCGTGTATTGGATGAGGATTCCTGTTGCGACCGTGCTTTCTTTAATCGTGAAGTAATACGTGAAGTTGGCTCCCGCAATGCCAAGGATGCCGAGCAACGCAAAACGCCAGAGATCGCGCGTGGCGACACGCAAGAGGTGCGGCTTGAAGAGAAGATAAAAAACAAAGAGCAACACACAGGTGATCGTGACTCGGGACTGGACAATCAGAAGTGTATCGATCTGCTGATTCAGCAGAAACTTCGCTCCTGTCGCCGAAACACCCCAGAAGAACGCCGCTCCCATTATCATGAAGTAGCCTTTAACCTCATTCATTCGGGGGCTGGGTCGTCCTTTCTTTGCGGTGGATTATCCTCGGCGAGGTGCCTGTAGAGCTCGCTCTGTTCCGTATCGCCGGCCAGCTCGTACAACTGCGCAAGACGACGGTAGAGACTCTTGGGATTTGCGACGTGTTCCGTCCCGTGCTTCACAAAATCGATGAGACTGGAAAGAGGAGGAATATCCAGATCCGGTTCGTAACAGTCGCACGCATCGAGATAAGGATCGGGCTCGGCGGGCTTCGCCGCGGCAGCCTTCTGATAGTAGTGCAGGGCCAGCTCGTAGTTATCAGAAGAGGAATACGTTACTTCAAAGACACTGGCCAGCCAGAGGAACACGTCGTATGCGAGATCGGGGAATTCCGTTGCCAGTTTTTCGCCGAATAGGCGGACCTCGTCGGGACTTAGAGAATGGTTCCAAAACAGCAGGCGATACGGCTCAACATCCTTGATCTTTTGGGAAAGGGCTGATTGGAATGCGTCGAAGATCTCATTGAAGTCGGTTGATGTGGAGAAGCAACGCCGTATTTCTTCCACAGTGTAGGTGCGCATCCGTCAGCGTATCCTGGTGCCTCGGTGGCAATGGTGAGGGGAAGCCTTCTTAGGTCAGGCAAGCCACAAATCGAACTTAACAAAGCATGAGTTGAAAAGCAACCT